>NZ_JBFUJP010000051.1:0-33364 GCF_056401315.1 Rhodococcus sp. P4_F5
GGCCAGCACCTTGGTGGTCTGCGCGGTGGCCCCGAACAACTTGTTCAACTCCTGGTCCCGGCTCTCGATGGTCCTCGACAACCGGGTGACGCCGTCGAGCGAGGCCCGCACGTCCGCCGGGGTGCCGGCGAAGGCGTCGGCGAGCGTCTGCATGCCCTCGGCGAGTTTCGGCGTGTCGATCTCCCCGAGCGTGGTCGCCGCGCTGGAGAACGCGTCGAGAACGTCGTACGGGGAGGCGGTGCGCTCCAACGGGATCGTGTCGCTCGCGCGCAGCGTGGACGACCCGCGCGGGTCCAGCGCCAGGTACTTCTGACCCAGGATCGTCTTGATCTGGATCGATGCCGTGGTCTGGTCACCGACCCAGGCGTCCTTGACCTTGAAGGCGACCTCGACCCGGTCCCCCTCGAGCGAGACCTCCGTGACCTTGCCTACCTTGACACCGGCGATGCGCACCTCGTTGTTCGGCTTGAGGCCCGCGGCCTCCGTGAACTCGGCCCGGTAGGTGGCGCCTGCGCCGATCAACGGCAGGTCGTCGAGAAAGAAGGCGGACATGGTGGCGAGCAGCACCACGACGATGCCCAGCGCCCCGATGGTGGCGGGACTGCGACGTTGCTTCACTGTCCACTCCCGTCTGCGCTGCACCGCGCCGCGGCGTTGGTGTACAGGGGCTGGTTCACCGTCGGCAAACCGGTCGGCAGGTTCAGGTAGTTCGACTCACCCGGGCCGGCGACCACGTCGAGGCCGCAGAGGTAGAACTGGAACCACGAGCCGAAGCTGGCGATCCGGATCAGCTTGTCCAACTTGACCGGCAGGGTCGTGAAGATCTTGTCCAGCTTGTCGCTCTGCGCGTTCAACGTGCCCGTCAGGGTGTTCAGTGCGGACACCGAACCCTGGATGGACGGACGGGTCGGCTCGAGCACGTCGGCCGTCGCGTCGGCGAGGCCGGCCAGCGACGTCACCGCGCCGCCGACCACCTCCCGCTCGTTGGCGAGACCGGTGACGAGCTTCTCGGTGTTGGTGATCAGCGAGCCCAACTCGTCGTCGTGCTCGTTCACTGTCTCGAGCACGACGTTGAGGTTGTTGATCACGTCGCCGATCACCCGGTCCTTGTCGGCGATGGTGTTGGTCAGCGAGGCGGTGTTGCGCACCAGCTCCGTGATCGTGCCGCTCTCGCCCTGGAACACCTGGATGATCTGGTACGACAGCTTGTTCACGTCGTCGGCGCTGAGCGTCTGGAACAGCGGACGGAAGCCGTTGAACAGCGTGGTCAGGTTGAYGGCCGGATTGGTGTGGTCCAGCGGGATGGTCTCGCCCGCGGTCAGCTTCATCCCCTGCTGCCCCTGGCCCTGTTCCAGCGCGATGTAGCGCTGTCCCACCAGGTTCCGGTAGCGGATGGTCGCCGTGGACCCGGCGGGCAGCCAGTCCCGGTCGGTCAACGAGAACTGGACCTCGGCCTCGCGTTCGTTGACGATGGCGATCTTGTCGACCTGACCGACGCGGACACCCGCGATCCGCACCTCGTCACCCTTGTTGAGCGAGGCGACGTCGCTGAAGATCGCGTTGAACTTGGTGCCGCCGCCACCGCTGGTGTTCGCGATGGTGAAGGCCAACATGGCGGTCGCGATCACCGTGACGACGGCGAACACGATGAGCTTGGTCAATGGCGCTGCGAGCCCTCTCATCGGACGCTCACCTCCGTCCCCCTCAGTGCCGGTGCGCCCAGCAGTGTCGTCCAGCCGGGTACGTCCTCCGGCAAGGTTCCGGTGCCCTCGCCGTAGATGACGGCCAGCGTGTCCTGTTCCAGCGCGGAGCCGGTGTAGCTGACCGGTGTCGGCGCTCCGCCCGCGGTGGGCACCACCGAGTACTGCGCGGCCGGCATGTCGGGCACGTTCTGCGGTCCGGGGTTGCGCGAGGGCACCTGGTACGAGCCGTCGTTGAACGACCCGCCCGGGTACTGCCCGAACTTCTCCCCCGGCGCGGCGGGGGTGTAGCACTTGGGGCCGCGCTCCTCGAACAGCCGTGGCTCGTCCTGGTTGGGCAGGTACCGGCCCTTCGGGTTCACGAACACGGTCGCCGCGCGGGCACCGGGATGGTCCTGCAGGCTGCCGTCCTCGTTGAGACCGAGGATCGCGGTCGCGCTCTGCACGATCGGGACGAACTGCGAGAACATGCAGCCGAAGGTCGGCGAGGCGTCCGCCAGAACCTCCAGCGCCTCCCGTGAGTCGGCCGCGATCGAGATCAGCGATTCCTGGTTGGTGACCAGGAAGTCCGCCGTACTGCCCGCGGTCGCCGTCACCGACGACATCAGGGCACGGATCTGGTTCTGCTGCGAGACCACGGTCGCACCGGTGGTGCGCAGGCTGTCCAGCGCGTTGACCAGTTCGGGCGCGGCCTCGGCGTAGGTCTGCGAGAAGTCCGCGAGACCACGCAGACCCTGCTGCAGGTTCGGCAGCTCGGTGTTGACGCCCCGGAAGATCTCCTCGAGCCGGTCGATGCCCAGACCGATGTCCTGGCCGCGACCGCTGAGCGCCTGGTTCAGCGCGCCCAGCGTGTTCGCCAGGTCCTGGGGGGGCACGGCCTGCAACAGCGGGAGCAACCCGTCGAGCAGCTCACCGATCTCGACCGCGTGACCGCTCGAGTCCTGCTGCAGGGTGTCGCCCTCGCTGATCGGCGGCGCGGTGTCCCCCGGCGGCACGATCAGCGCGACGTACCGCTCGCCGAACAACGTCTTCGGCAGCAGCCGCGCGGTCGTGTTCGACGGGATCAGGTCGGCCTTGTCCGGATCGATCGCCAGGACCGAGGTCACCTTGCCGTTCTCCGTCGACGCGGACCGCACCTCGCCGACGATCAGGCCGCGCACCTTCACGTCCGCGTGGTCGGGCAACGAGTTGCCGACCGTGTCGGTGACCAGGTTGATCTCGACGACCTTCTTGAAGGACTTCTGGTACATCCCGATCGTGAACGCCACGAACAGCGCCAGCACAAGGAAGAACACCAGGCCGAGCACCCGACGGCGCACGACCGAACCACCGTTGGTCATCCCGCAACCCTCACTGTGGTTGTCGTGCCCCAGATGGCGAGGCTGAGGAAGAAGTCGAGCACCGCGATCGTGACGAGCGCCGTACGGACGGCGCGGCCCACTGCCACGCCCACGCCGGCCGGCCCGCCGGTGGCGTTGTAGCCGTAGTAGCAGTGGATCATGATCAGCACGAAGGCGAAGACCAGCACCTTGCCGAACGACCACAACACGTCGACCGGCGGTAGGAACAGGTTGAAGTAGTGGTCGTAGGAGCCACTCGACTGCCCGTTGAAGACCGTGCTGATGAGCCGGGACGCGAAGTACGACGCCAGCAGGCCGACGATGTACAGCGGGATCACCGCGACGAATCCGGCGATCATCCGGGTGGTGACCAGGAACGGGATGCTGGGCACCGCCATCACCTCGAGGGCGTCGATCTCCTCCGAGATCCGCATCGCTCCCAACTGCGCCGTGAACCCACAACCGACTGTCGCGGAGAGGGYCAGCGCCGCCACGATCGGTGCGATCTCGCGGGTGTTGACGTACGCGGACAGGAAGCCGGTGAGTACGGAGCTGCCCAACTGGTCCAGCGCGGCGTAACCCTGCAGGCCGACGACGACGCCGGTGAACCCGGACATCATCACGATCACGCCGATGGTGCCGCCGATCACCGCCAGCGCGCCACTGCCGAAGGTCACCTCGGCGAGAAGTCGGAGCACCTCGCGGCTGTAGTGCGTGGCGGTCTTCGGGATCCAGCCGATCGCCCGGCCGTAGAACGACATCTGGTCGCCGGCCCGGTCGAGGACGTTGAGCGGCGCGCGCCCGGCCCGGCGCACGCGCATCAGCGTGCGGTCACCACGGCCCTTCGCGATGGTCATGGGTCAGCCCCCCTTTGCAGGAACGACCTGCAGGTACACCATGGTCAGGATCAGGTTCGCAAAGAAGAGCAGCAGGAAGGTGATGACAACCGTCTGGTTGACGGCCTCCCCGACTCCCTTCGGGCCGGGGTTCGGGTGCAAACCCTTGTAGGCGGCGACGATGCCGGCGATCACACCGAAGATCGCGGCCTTGGCCTCGGCGATGTACAGGTCCGGCAGCTGCGCGAGGGCCGAGAACGACGCCAGGTACGCGCCGGGCGTGCCGCCCTGCAGGATCACGTTGAAGAAGTAACCACCCGCGATGCCGACCACCGACACCAGGCCGTTGAGCAGCACCGCGACCAGCACCATCGCGAGCACACGGGGCACCACGAGACGCTGGACCGGATTGATGCCCAGCACCTCCATCGCGTCGATCTCCTCGCGAATGGTCCGGGAACCGAGGTCGGCCGTCACCGCGGAACCGGCGGCGCCGGCGATCAGCAGCGCGGTCACGATCGGACTGCCCTGCTGGATCACCGCCAGCACGCTGGCCGCACCGGTGAACGACTCCGCACCGAGTTGCTTGATCAGGGAACCCGTCTGCAGCGAGACCACCGCGCCGAACGGGATCGCCACGAGTGCTGTCGGCAGGATCGTCACGCTCGCGATGAACCAGGCCTGCTCGATGAACTCGCGGAACTGGAACGGACGGCGGAAGAGATTACGGACGACGTCGATGAAAAGCTGGACAATCAGACCGGCCTGAGTCAGCGCGGCTGCGATCGGTCCGAGCAGCCGGCTCGTGGTTCCCCCCATCGATGCGTGCTACCCGTTGTACCCGGCCGGCGACTGCGCGCCGTAGCCGTCGTACGCGGGCATCACCACGGTCTGGTCCTCGTTCAGGCTCACCAGGATCTCCTGCTGCGCCTCGGGCGGCAGCGTGTGCAGGATCTCCCGCACGCGCGCCTGCCGACGGCCGACGGCCTGGCGAACAGGGAGCCCGGGGGTCGCCTGCATCTGGCGGACCACGCCGCTGACGTCCTCGGTGCCGCCGTGGTGGTGACCGGCGTCGACGAGGGCCTGCTCCTGGGCCATCTGCGCGTCGTCCTTCTCCTCCGACATGCCGATGGGGCCGATCTTGCTGCCGTTGAGGAACTGCTTGACCACCGGCTCCTCACTGGTCAGCAGCACCTCGCGGGGGCCGAACATCACCAGGTGCTTGCGGAAGAGCATGCCGAGGTTGTCGGGCACCGTCCGGGCCAGGTTGATGTTGTGCGTGACGATCAGAATCGTCGCGTCGATCTGCGCGTTGATGTCGATCAACAGCTGCGAGAGGTAGGTGGTGCGGACCGGGTCCAGGCCGGAGTCCGGCTCGTCGACCAGGATGATCTCCGGATCGAGGACCAACGCCCTCGCCAGGCCGGCGCGCTTGCGCATACCACCGGAGATCTCGCCGGGGAGCTTCGTCTCGGCGCCGATCAGGCCGTTGAGGTCCAGCTTCTCCATGACGATCTTGCGGATCTCGGACTCGGACTTCCTCGTGTGCTCACGCAGCGGGAAGGCGACGTTGTCGAACAGGTTCATCGACCCGAACAGCGCGCCGTCCTGGAACAGGACGCCGAACATCTTCCGGATCTCGTAGAGCTCCTTCGAACTGCACTGGAGGATGTCCGTGCCGTCGATGACAATCGAGCCCTCTTCCGGCCGGAGCAGACCGATCAGCGACTTCAGGAAGACCGACTTACCGGTACCGGAGGGACCCAGCAGCGCGCTGACCTCACCGGCCGGCAACGTCAACGAGACGTCCTGCCAGATCTTCTGAGTTCCAAAGGACTTGGTAAGCCCCTCGACCGAGACCTCTACTCCCACCGCTAACCTCCACGCTTATTTCGGCACACCGGACCCATTGTGGGTTGGGTCACTGTATCGCATCGATGTGGCAACCAAGACTCGCGATACTACTCATGAGTAAGGTCACCCCACAAGACCGTCGTTTCGACGGACCCGCGGCGCCGGCCGGCGAAACGGCGCTCTGTTGACGTAGCGTCAACAGGCGGTACGCCAACCGAGACGACAAAAGAGGGCCGCTCCCCGACGAACGGGGAACGGCCCTCTTCAAAGCCTTGGAACCAAGGCGCTACAAAACCGTCTTACTTGACGGTGATGGTGGCGCCGGCAGCCTCGAGCTTCTCCTTGGCGGCCTCAGCGGCATCCTTGGCAACCTTCTCCAGGATGGCCTTCGGCGCGCCCTCGACGAGGTCCTTGGCCTCCTTCAGACCCAGACCGGAGACGACCTCACGGACGACCTTGATGACCTGGATCTTCTTGTCGCCAGCCGACTCGAGGACGACGTCGAACTCGTCCTGCTCCTCAGCGGCCTCGGCACCGGCGGCCGGGGCACCGGCAACGGCAACGGCGACCGGCGCAGCGGCGGTGACCTCGAAGGTCTCCTCGAACGCCTTCACGAACTCAGAGAGCTCGAGGAGGGTGAGCTCCTTGAACTGGTCCAGCAACTCTTCGGTGGTGAGCTTCGCCATGATGGCGGTCCTTCCTGTAAGTCCCATGTCGCTGATCCGCGACCGGGCGGGTTTGCAGCAGTGATGCGCGGGTGCGGATCAGCTTTCGGCAGCAGCCTCGGCGGGAGCTTCGACAGCTCCGCCTTCGGCTGCCTTCTTCTCCTGCAGCGCGGCGGCCAGACGGGCCATCTGCGATGCGGGGGCGTTGAACAGGCCAGCGGCCTTTGCCAAGTTGCCCTTCATTGCGCCGGCAAGCTTGGCCAGCAGGATCTCGCGGGACTCGAGGTCCGCGATCCTGTTGACCTCGTCCACGGACAGCGCAGCGCCGTCCATGTAGCCGCCCTTGATGACGAGCGCCTTGTTGTCCTTCGCGAAGGCCTTAATGGCCTTCGCAGCGTCGACCGGCTCGCCCTTGATGAATGCAATGGCGGTCGGTCCGACGAACAGGTCGTCAAGGCCCTCGACGCCCGCCTCAGCGGCGGCACGCTTGACCAGGGTGTTCTTGGCGACGGAGTAGGTAGCGCCTGCTCCGAGCGCACGACGCAGCTGCGTCAGACTGGTCACCGACAGACCACGGTATTCCGTGATCACGGCGGCAGTCGAACCCTTGAACTGCTCAGTGATCTCCGCGATCGCGGTGACCTTTTCGGGCTTTGCCATACTTCGCCTCCTCTCGTGACATCGTGTTGGTGCGCCTGCCGTGCAGGCGTGGCCACAACATGCAAAACGCCCCGGTGCAGGGCACACGGGGCGTACACGAGGAGATCCGCACCGGCTTGCGCCGGACACTCACTCCCCTACCTCGTCCTCCTGCGTGGGTCGTCGGGCATGTCCCGAACCTTCAACCGATGCCGCGAGCGGCACCGATGACCAACGGTCTTGGGTAGAACTTCTTGGGGTGAACTCGAAATAGCTCTCGAACTCTTCGGGTCACGGTACCCGACGCCGCAACCGAACTCCAAAACGGCCGGGTGCCATCGGGCCCCGATGTGAGGCACCTCACGATCGGCGGTGACGAAGCGCCGGCGGTACCGGGGCCGGGCCGTTGCCGGGCCGGGACGAGGTGCCGGGCTGGGACGACACGCGCCGCTCCGACCGCCCCGTAGTGGCCGACGGGCCCTGACAAAGCCAGAAGGGCCGGTGGGGAGAAACCCCACCGGCCCTTGGCGAAATGTCGAGACTTACTCGGCAGCATCCTCGAGGAGGTTGCGGGTCCGGTTCGGATCCACCGGGATGCCCGGTCCGGTGGTGGTCGAAACGGTGACCTTCTTGACGTACCGGCCCTTCGCGGAGGACGGCTTCGCACGCAGGATCTCGTCCAGTGCGGCGCCGTAGTTCTCCACCAGCTGGGCGTCGTCGAAGGACGCCTTGCCGATCACGAAGTGCAGGTTGGCCTGCTTGTCGACGCGGAAGTTGATCTTTCCGCCCTTGATCTCGTTGACAGCCTTGGTCACGTCGGCCGTGACGGTGCCCGTCTTCGGGTTCGGCATCAGGCCACGCGGTCCGAGGACGCGGGCGATGCGGCCGACCTTGGCCATCTGATCGGGAGTGGCGATCGCGGCGTCGAAGTCCAGCCAACCGCCCTGGATGCGCTCGATCAGGTCCTCGGCACCGACTGCGTCGGCACCGGCGGCCTCGGCCTCGGCGGCCTTCTCGCCGACGGCGAACACGATCACACGGGCGGTCTTACCGGTGCCGTGCGGGAGGTTGACGGTGCCACGGACCATCTGGTCCGCCTTGCGGGGATCGACGCCCAGGCGAACGGCGACCTCGACGGTCGCGTCCATCTTCGACGAAGAGGTCTCCTTCGCAAGCTTCGTAGCCTGCAGCGGGCTGTAAAGCTTGTTCGGGTCGACCTTCTCGGCGGCGGCGAGGTACGCCTTGCTGCGCTTTGCCATTTGTTCTGTCCTAACTTCTCACCACAGTGTGTGACCGACTGCAGTGGTGAATGGTTCAGTTGTGGTAGCGGGCCTGGCAGGCCCTCCCACGCGTGCTGGAGTTCTTAACCTTCGACCGTGATGCCCATGGAGCGGGCGGTGCCGGCGATGATCTTCGCGGCCTGGTCGATGTCGTTCGCGTTGAGGTCTTCAGCCTTGGTCTTCGCGATCTCGCGCACCTGGTCCATGGTCACCGTGGCGACCTTGGTCTTGTGCGGCTCGCCGGAGCCCTTCTGCACACCAGCGGCCTTGAGCAGCAGCTTGGCGGCCGGAGGGGTCTTCAACTTGAAGTCGAAGGTCCGGTCCTCGTAGACGGAAATCTCCACGGGGATCACATTGCCGCGCTGCGACTCGGTCGCCGCGTTGTAGGCCTTGCAGAACTCCATGATGTTCACGCCGTGCTGACCAAGCGCGGGACCCACGGGCGGGGCAGGGTTAGCCTGACCGGCCTGGATCTGGAGCTTGATGAGCCCTGCGAGCTTCTTCTTCTTGGGGGGCATCTTCGTTCCTAATTTCTTGCTGGTTGTGTTTCTTGCTGCAGTGCAAGTGTGTGGGGCGCGACCTTCGAACCCGTCAGATCTTCGAGACCTGGGTGAAGGACAGCTCGACCGGGGTCTCGCGACCGAAGATCGAAACCAGGACCTTGAGCTTCTGCTGCTCCGCGTTGACCTCGCTGATGGAGGCGGGCAGCGTGGCGAACGGGCCGTCCATGACGGTGACCGACTCGCCGATCTCGAAGTCGACCTCGATGAGCGGCTTGGCAGCGGCACCGGAGGTGTCGCCGGCGGCGACGGCGGCCGCGGCGGGCTTCTTCGCGCCCTGCTGCGGCATCAGGAACTTGACGACCTCGTTGATGGTCAGCGGCGAGGGCCGCGAGGTGGCGCCGACGAACCCGGTGACACCGGGGGTGTTGCGCACCGCGCCCCAGGACTCGTCGTTCAGCTCCATGCGCACCAGGATGTAGCCCGGCAGGACCTTGCGGTTGACCTGCTTGCGCTGGCCGTTCTTGATCTCGGTGACCTCTTCGGTGGGAACCTCCACCTGGAAGATGTAGTCACCGACGTCGAGGTTCTGGACGCGGGTCTCGAGGTTGGCCTTGACCTTGTTCTCGTAGCCGGCGTAGGAGTGGATGACGTACCAGTCGCCCGGGGCGCGCCGGAGCGCGGCCTTCATCTCGGCGACGGGGTCGACGGGCTCCTCCTCGACCGCGGGGGCCTCGTCGGCTGCCGCATCGTCGGACTCGGGAGCGCCCTCGTCGTCGGCGTTCTCGTCGACGACCACGTCGTCAGCGTTCTCGTCGACAACCAGGTCGTCGGCGACTGCGCTGCCAGCGGACTCCGCAGCGACCGCGTCATCGGCTACATGCTCTTGCGCTGCGGCCTCAATTGCGTCGTTCTCGGGGGTGCTCACTGGCGCACTCGCTTCCTCTCATTGCATTTCTGTGTCCGGGGTCAGCCGAACAGCCACCTGACGCCCCTGATGAACGCCAGGTCCAATCCGAAGACATACGCCACCATGAAGGAGACGAAGACCAGGACAATCGTGGTGTAGGTGATCATCTGCTTGCGGTTCGGCCAGATCACCTTGCGGAGCTCCGACATGACCTCGCGCAGGAACTTACGCAGGCGCTTGAAGAGATTCTCCTTGCGCGGTGCGTCAGCCTTCGACTTCTTCGCGGCGGGCTTGCCCGCGGCCGCGGAGCCGGTCGTCACGGCGACGGTGTCCGTTGCTGCGCCTGCGGCGCGGCTACGTCGTCCCGGACGCTTACCAGTCGGCTTCGAGGTCTCCGGTGCGTGAGCGTTCGCGTCGACACTGGCTTCGCGGTCCGAGGACCCCGCCGCACTATCGGCCTTTCCGCGATCTTCGCTCACCCGTAGATCCTCTCAGTTGCTGGCATCCAGGGCAGGGGCGACAGGACTTGAACCTGCAACCTGCGGTTTTGGAGACCGCTGCTCTGCCAGTTGAGCTACGCCCCTTTGGTTGGCCGGCGCATTCGAATCTTCACGATCCGAACCGGTCAACCACTCTGTGACCACACAACGCGCGCGCCACCCTCATCGGCCCGAACCGGCACCGTAGGGCAGCGCGCAGTGCTGAGTAATCCCAGAAATCTCAGTGTACTTCACGGTAGCCGAACAACCCAATCGGCTGGATACTCAGCCAAATCGCACGGTCGCAGTGGCCCGTCCGAAGATCTTCTTCTCGTCTACCTTAGCCACGATAGCAATGACGGCTGTCTGCGTGTCGTCATCTACCGAACGAACCTTACCCGTCAGGAGGATCTCCGCGCCAACGCCGTCGTTGGGCACGAAAACGGGGCTGGTGAAGCGCACGTTGTACTCGACGACGGCGCCGGGGTCGCCGACCCACTCGGTCACGTAGCCGGCCCCGATGCCCATGGTGAGCATGCCGTGCGCGACCGCGGTCGGCAGGCCGACCGCCTGTGCGACGGCGTCGTCCCAGTGGATCGGGTTCGGGTCACCGGACACACCCGCGTACTGCACCAGGTCGGACCGGGTGAGCTTGACGGACTTCTCCGGCAACTCCTCGCCGGCCGCGATCTCGCCGAACGTGCGTACCGCCATCACTCGCCCTCCTCGACGTGCCGGCCCATCAGGGTCGTGTACGTGGTCTGCACCAGTTCACCGTTCTGGTCGGTGATGTCATTGCGGGTGACGATGATGTCGCTGCCACCCATCGTGCGGAGCGAGTCGACGTACACGTCGCAGTACAGCCGGTCACCGACCTTGATCGGACGGTGGAACACCAGGCGCTGGTCGGTGTGCAGGATGCGGCTGAGGTCGAGCTCGACCTCCATCGCCTTGAAGAACTCCTCCTGAGCGAGGAACCCGAACACCGAGATGAAGGTCAGCGGCGCGACCAGTCCGTCGTAGCCCAGTTCGGCGGCCGCGGACTCGTCCCGGTACGCCGGGTCGTCGCTCTTGACTGCACGCGCGTACTCGCGGACCTTCTCGCGGCCGACCTCGTAGTAGTCGCTGAACCTGTGGTGCAGGCCAACGAGATCAGGAGTCAGTTTCACCGAATTAGCACCCTATCTGCACTGGACGCAGGAACGCGACGGTGACCGGCGACCCCCGACAGAATCGGATCGGGTCGCGGTGTCACCGTCGCGCCTGCGTCGACACCCCAAAAAAAATCGCGTGCCCCGCGATGAAATCTGCGGGGCACGCGATGAAGACTACTTGGATTCGCGATGCGCCTGATGCGTTCCGCAGTTGGGGCAGAACTTCTTGATCTCGAGGCGATCCGGATCGTTGCGCCGGTTCTTCTTCGTGATGTAGTTGCGGTGCTTGCATACGTCGCAGGCCAAGGTGATCTTGGGTCGAACGTCAGTCGAGGCCACGGTATGCCTTCTTTCGGGTGAATCTGATCGGGATCAATCAGGGTGTGTTGCCTTGTGTCATTTGTGTAGCGATGGCCGGACTTGAACCGGCGACACAACGATTATGAGTCGTTTGCTCTACCAACTGAGCTACACCGCCTCGGTGCATCGATGCCAGTCTAATAGGCACCCAATCCAGCGAGCCCCCTAACGGAATCGAACCGTTGACCTTTTCCTTACCATGGAAACGCTCTGCCGACTGAGCTAAGGGGGCGTGCTTCGCTGCACTTTGTCTGTGCGTTGAAGCCTCCAAGAGGTTACACAGTCTCGGCTCCGAGTACCAAATCGGCTGGTGAGGAGCCATTTTCAAACTGTCTAACCACCGAGCCCCGGCGAGCTTGCGCTCACCGGGACCCAGGTGTGGCAGGTGTAGGATTCGAACCTACGTAGGCATAAGCCGACGGATTTACAGTCCGCTCCCATTGKCCGCTCGGGCAACCTGCCTGGTGTCATCCAGGGTAGTACCTGCTGACCGTTGCCGGCCCGCTGGTCTTCCCTGACGCGTTGAGAAGAATACAACGACCGGGGAGGGTAAATGCAAACCGGGTGGATATCGTGGGTTCTCACGCCCCGGCGTCGGGTCCGGGGGTTGTTCGAGAACTAGGAGTTGTCGTGGCGGATTCGTCCTTCGATGTGGTGAGCAAGGTTGACCGGCAGGAAGTTGACAACGCGCTGCACCAGGCCGGCAAGGAGCTGTCGACGCGATTCGACTTCCGCAACACCGGTGCGAGCATCGACTGGTCCGGCGAGGAGGCCATCACCATCACTGCGGACACGGAGGAGCGACTGGTCGCGGCCCTCGAGGTGTTCAAGGAGAAGCTGATCCGGCGGGACATCTCGCTCAAGGCGTTCGACGCAGGCGAGCCCGCGCAGTCCGGGAAGATCTACAAGCTGACCGGCACGCTCGTGCAGGGCATCAGCTCCGAGAACGCGAAGAAGATCTCGAAGAAGATCCGCGACGAGGGCCCCAAGGGCGTCAAGGCGCAGATCCAGGGCGAGGAGCTGCGCGTGAGCAGCAAGAAGCGTGACGACCTGCAGGCGATCATCTCCCTGCTCAAGGGTGAGGACTTCGGCATCGCGCTGCAGTTCGTCAACTACCGCTAGCCCGCCCGACGCGCCGGCACGGCGGTTGCAGACAGGTCCGTCCGGACCCCTCGGGGATCCGGGCGGACCTGTCTGCGTCAGTCGTCAGTCGGGCAACCGCCGACCCGCCATCTCTTCGAGCCGGGCGATGCGCTCGGCCATCGGCGGGTGGGTGGCGAACATGCGGCTCATCTTGTCGCCGGCCCGGAACGGGTTCGCGATCATCATGTGCGACTGCGCCGCGATCTTCGGCTCGGGGGCCAGCGGGGCCGCCGCCACGCCACGCTCGAGCTTTCGCAGCGCGGAGGCCAGGGCGAGCGGGTCGCCACAGAGCTCGGCGCCGGACTGGTCGGCCTGGTACTCCCGCGAACGCGAGACCGCCATCTTGACGACCGACGCGGCGATCGGGCCGAGCAGCGAGACCAGCAGCAGCGCGAGCGGGTTCGGCCGGTTCTCGCCGCGCCCACCGAACATCGACGCGAACATGGCCATGTTGGCGAGGCCGGAGATCACCGCGGCCATCGCACCCGCCACCGACGAGATCAGGATGTCGCGGTTGTAGACGTGTGAGAGCTCGTGCCCGAGCACCGCACGCAACTCCCGCTCGTCGAGGATCTGCAGGATGCCACTGGTGCAGCAGACCGCCGCATTGCGCGGGTTGCGGCCGGTGGCGAACGCGTTCGGCGCCGCGGTGGGGCTGATGTAGAGCCGGGGCATCGGCTGGTGCGCGGTGGTGGCCAGCTCCCGCACGATCTTGTAGATGACCGGTGCCTCGACCTCGGTGATCGGCTGCGCGTGCATGGCCTTGAGCGCCAGCTTGTCGCTGTTGAAGTACGCGTAGGCGTTCATGCCGACGGCCAGCAGCACCGAGAAGAGCAGGATCGTCGGGTTTCCGAACAACGCCCCGATGAACACGATCAGCGCCGACATGCCGATCAGCAGTCCGGCCGTCTTCAGCCCGTTCGAATACCGATGCACCGTCGCCTCTTCTCTCGTGGAACTCTCACGAAATCAACGAAGGAACCCCGGGACTCGTTCCCTGCGGAACGCGGACCCGTACCAAGGTGCAACCTACCGTCAGCCGACCCGCTCGACCGTGTAATCGACGAGGCGCTTGAGGGCCTCGTTCGCGGGTCCCTGGGGCAGTTCCGCCAGCTGGACCTGAGCCGCATCCGCGAACTCCCGCAGCTTGGCCTTGGCCGCGACCATGCCCGGCGACCGCTCCAGGAGGGCGAGCGCCTCGTCGACCGCGTCGTCGTCGGTGACCGGGCCGTCGAGCAGCACCCGCAGCCGGTCGGCGTCCGGGCCCTGCTCGCGCAGCGCGTACAGCACCGGCAGGGTGTGCACGCCCTCCCGCAGGTCGGTGCCCGGGGTCTTGCCGGACTGTGCGGCCACCGAGGAGATGTCGATGATGTCGTCGGCGATCTGGAAGGCAGTGCCGACCGCGTCGCCGAGCCGCTCGAGCCGCTCGACGTCCTCGGCGCTGGCCCCGGAGAAGGTGCCGCCGAAGCGGCCGCACGCGGCGATCAGCGACCCCGTCTTCTCCCACACCACCTTCAGGTAGTGCTCGACCGGGTCCTGGTGGTTGCGGACGCCGATGGTCTCGCGCATCTGCCCGGTGACCAGCTCGGCGAACGTCTCGGCGATGACGCGCACTGCCTCCGGTCCGAGCGTCGAGGTCAGCCGGGAGGCGTGTGCGAACAGGTAGTCCCCGGCCAGGATCGCGATGCTGTTTCCCCATTGGGCGTTGGCGCTCGGCGCCCCGCGGCGCATGGACGCCTCGTCCATCACGTCGTCGTGGTACAGCGTCGCCAGGTGCACGAGCTCGACGACGGTGGCCGCGGTGACGGTCGCCGGATCGGACGGGTTGGGCCCGAGCTGCGCCGTCAGCAGGGTGAACAACGGGCGGAACCGTTTGCCGCCCGCCTTCGCCAGGTGCAGCGCCGCCTCGGTGAGGAAGTCCTCGCCGTCGGACAGCTCCCCGACCAGCAGGGCCTCGACGTCGACGAGTCCCTGACGCACGGACTCTGCCAGGGCCTGGTCGCCCAGGTCGACGCCGGCAACGACRGTGTTTGTCGCTTCGCTCGTGCTCACGATCTCAGTACCCATCCTGTATCTCCGCGATGACCAGCAACCGATGCCTTTCCTGTCACGGTAGTGAACCTAGCCGGTGCCCGGCCCGCCGGGCCGATCGCCGCGGCCGTCCGGCCCCGTCGAGCCGCCCACCGGGGCCCGGCCGGGTGCCGACGCAGTGCCTGAGAAGATACGTCCGTGACGTCCCCCGTTGCCGACCAGAACCCGTCCGCCGAACCTTCGTCGGGCGGTGTAGACGTGCCCTCCGAGACCGAGGTACTGGTCGTCGGCGCAGGTCCGGCCGGGTCTGCCGCCGCCGCGTGGGCAGCCCGCGCCGGTCACGACGTACTGCTCGTCGACGCGGCGACCTTCCCCCGGGACAAGACCTGCGGCGACGGCCTCACTCCGCGCGCTGTCGCGGAGCTCACCCGGCTCGGTCTCGGCGACTGGCTCGCCGCACGCACCGTCAACCGCGGGCTGCGGCTGTCCGGGTTCGGGCAGGAGCTGCAGCTGCCATGGCCCGGCGGCTCGTTGCCCAGCACCGGCAGCGCCGTTCCGCGCACCGAACTCGACGACCGGATCCGCCGGGTCGCCGTCGACTCCGGCGCTGCGATGGTGCAGGGCGCCAAGGCCGTGGACGTGACGCTCGACGGCGGCCGGGTCCGGGCGGTCACGTTGCAGACCGCGGGCGGCCCGGTCTCCGTCCGGTGCCGGCGCCTGATCGTCGCGGACGGCGTCCGGTCCACCCTCGGCAAGCGGCTCGGCAGGCAGTGGCACCGTGACACCGCCTTCGGTGTCGCGGCCCGCGCCTACGTCGACTCGGGCCGCAGCACCGACGAGTGGATCACCTCGCACCTGGAGCTGCGCGACGCCGAGGGCACCGTGCAGCCCGGCTACGGCTGGGTGTTCCCACTCGGCACCGGCGAGGTCAACCTGGGCGTCGGCACGCTGGCCACCGCCAAACGGCCCGCGCCGGGCGCGCTCCGGCCGCTGATCGAGCTGTACGCGCGGCAACGGCGCACCGACTGGGAACTCGACGGCCCGGTGCGGTCGGTGGCGTCCGCGCTGCTGCCGATGGGCGGCGCGGTCTCGGGTGTCGCGGGCGCCAACTGGATGATCATCGGCGACGCCGCGGCCTGCGTGAACCCGCTCAACGGCGAGGGCATCGACTACGGACTCGAGACCGGGCGGATGGCCGCCGAGGTGCTCGGCGAACCGGACCTCACCGAACTCTGGCCGACCCTGCTCCGCGAGCACTACGGGCAGGCGTTCTCCGTGGCGCGGCGGCTCGCCGGACTGCTCACGGTGCCGAGGATGCTGCCCGCGTCGGGCCCGGTGGCGATGCGCTCGCGGGCGCTGATGACCGTCGCGGTCCGGGTGATGGGCAACCTGGTGACGGAGGCCGACCGGGACCTGACCGCGCGGGCGTGGCGGGCGGCGGGCACTGCCTCGCTGCGCATCGACACCCGGCCGCCGTTCAGCTGACCCGGCCGTTCGGCTGGACCCGGCCGTTCGGCTGGACCCGCAGGCCCGGGCGCGCTACACGCGACGAGTGACGAAGAGCGGGAACCGCTCCCCCGATTCGATGCACCGGAAGACCGCGCGACGGCCCGGACCCGGCGGCGTGGTCTCGCCGTCGAGCCAGGCGTAGATCCAGGGCCCCTCGTCGAGCGCGACGATCGCGAGGGCACACGGCACCAGCCCGGCGGTCTCGCCCGCCTGGGAGCAGTCCACGACCGTCCAGGACACGATCGTCCCGGCGCCGGACGAACGGACGCGTTCCAGGTCGTCGTCGCCGCAGCTCGTGCACGCCGACCGGTCCGGGGAGAGCAGTTCGTCGCAGGTGCGACAACGCAGGATCATCAGTGGCGCCGCCATCGCGCTTCGGTGCAGGACGCTCACGGCACTCACGCTGTCTCCGCCGCAGTGACACCGGTCGTCGCGAGCACTCCCGCCATCGCGTCCCCGAAACGCGCCGGGTCGTCGATCAGCCAGCCGTGATGGCCCGGCACCGTGACCACGACGGCGTGGTGCAGACGCGAGCGCAGCGACTCGAAACTGGCCCTCGGGATGACCGTGTCGCCGCGTCCCCACAGCAGCGTCACCGGCAGGCCCCGGGCCGCAAGTTCGTCGAGTTCGCTGGTCAGGTCGGCGGTGCGGGCCAGGTGCGCGGTTCGCCAGAACGCCCCGGGACTGCGCACCACGTTCCGCAGCGCGTCCACCGCGACCGCCGCGAGTCCCGCGGCGGAGGGCGGGACCGAGAGCGCGTCCCCGGTCGCCGCGGCGCCCCAGTACCAGAGCGGCCGGTCCGCGATCGGGCGTACGCCCGCCGGACCGTCGGACCAGGCCGCGCCGCCGACCGAGTTCACCAGGGTCAGGCCCTCGACCCGGCCGGGCAGGTCGTGAGCGGCCTGGGCTGCCACCCCGCCGCCGAAGGAGTGCCCGACCAGCGACACCGGTCCGACCACACCCACCGCGTCCAGGAACCGTCCCAGCCAGTGCGCGTAGCCGGGCAGGCTCCGCTGCTCCATCGGGAGTTCCGGGGTGCCRCCGAGGCCCGGCAGTGCCGGCGCGAGGACCCGGACGCCGCGGTCGGCCAGATGTTCGAGGGCTCGGCCGTAGGTGCGGTGGGTCAGTCCCCAGCCGTGCAGGAAGACCACCGTGCGTCCCGAGYCGGCGGCCGCGTAGGAAACCGACTCCCCGTCGACGCGCGCCTCGTGCCAGCGGAGCTCGGCGGCAGCCACGACATCCTCGGCGTCAGCGCCGTCCCCGATCTCCGCCACCGGCGGGGACGACGGGGACGGGAGTGCCGCCGCGGTCAGCGGACGGGGGTGCCAGTGATGCAGGTGGGGCCGGGGCCGGCACCTCGGTACGGTCTGGGTCATCGGGGACATCAGGCGAACCTCATCCTTGTGGTCTGGGAACGATTACAGACTCCACTTCGGGACGCGCCGAGACCACGGTCGAACGGACGGGTGACATACCTGTTTTCTGGCGGGGGACATACCTGGTTGCGGTTGCAGAACCCGACGCGTACGGACTCTCCTTGCAGGTCAGGCGCCCCGCGCCTGCCCCTGCTCGACCATCCAGGCGGCAATCTGCGTACGTGAGGTGAAGCCCAGCTTGGCCAGGACGTGCTCCACGTGCCCCTGCGCGGTGCGCTGCGCGATCACCAGTTTCTCGGCGATCTCGCGGTTGGTCAGACCCTGCGCGACCAGATCCGCAACCTGCCGCTCCCGGCGCGTCAGGCTCACCGACGCGTCGTCACCGGACTGTGCCGTGGTCGGGACGTCCTCGTCGAGCGCGAAGGCGAAGGCCTCGGCCGGGGTCAGGCCACGACCCCGGCGGAACGCCGCGTCGTACCCGCGCACGCCGAGCGCCTGCCGCGTCCGCCGCTCCAGCTCGTCGTGCCGGCCGAGCAGCGTGGGGACGATCACCGTCGGGCCGGCGAGTCCCCGGCGCAGCACCTCGGTGGCACCCATCAGCACGGCGGCCCGCTCCCACCGGCGCTCCGTCGCGGCGATCCATGCCAGGATCTGCAGGCACCAGCCGGCGCTGACCGCATCACTGGCCATCCGGGTGTGGTGCAGGCCCTCACGCACCAGTCCCTCGGCCCGGGCGTTGTCGTCACCCATGTCCCACAGGACCAGCCCCAGCGTCCACAGCGCCCGCGCCCGGCAGAGGGACTCGCCGCGAGGCTCGGTGAGGGCGAGCACCCGCTCACACGCGGACAGGGCCTGGTCCGTGACGCCGAGCAGACCGCTGGCCATCGCGAGTCCCTGTAGCGCGGTGATCTCCATGAGCAGGTTGTCGAGGGACCGGAAGGTGGTGGCCGCATCCTCGAACGCGGCATGCGCATCGGCGAGACGGCCACTGCGCAGCGCAAGTCTCCCCTCGGCGCAGGTGGCGAACGCCCGAGACTCCTCGTCCCCCCGCCGGCCCGCCAACTCAATTGCCTCCTGCACCAGCTCGATGCCCACGGGGACGTCGCCCTGCATACCGACCAGCACGCTGGCGTCGTACAGCGCCCTGACCCGTTCGAGGGTGGGTCGACCGCCCTGCGCTGCCAGCAACCGATCCAGCCAGCGCCTTCCCTCGCCGTACTGGCCCCGGCTCAGCCAGAACTGGAACATCGCGTCGGCCGTCCGCAGGCCGATCTCGCCGGCTTCCGGGTCGTCGAGACAGAAGTCCAGCGCCGCGCGCACGTTCGGCTGCTCGCTGCAGAGGCGGTCGATCCACTCCAGCTGCCGCGGGCCGATCCACTCGGCCTCCGCGCGCACCGCCAACTCCGCGTACCAGTCCCGGTGCCGCCGCCGCAGCACCTCACCCCCGCCTGCCTCCTCCAACCGCTCCCGGCCGTACTCGCGGATGGTCTCGAGTATCCGGAACCGCACCACCGTGCCCCGCTGCTCGCTGATCAGGATCGACTTGTCGACCAGCGAGGCGAGGGTGTCGAGCAGGTCGTCACCGTGCAGGTCGTTGCCGTGCAGGCGGTCGGGCAGGTCACCGAGACAGACCCCCTCCACCGCGTCCATTTCGAATCCGCCGTCGAACACGGACAGCCGGCTCCACAGTTCCCGTTCGCGCGGTGTGCACAGCTCGTGGCTCCAGTCGATACACAGCCGCAGGGTCTGCTGCCGGCTCGGGGCCGCGCGACTGCCGCCGGTGAGCAGGCGGTAGCGATCGGCCAGCCGGGCAAGGATCTGCTCCGCGGACAGCGACCGAAGGCGCACCGCTGCCAGTTCGATGAGCAGCGGGAGACCGTCCAGCTGCTGGCAGATACCCGTGACCGCAGCCCGGTTGTCCTCGCTGATCCCGAACTCCGGCACGGCGGCGGCGGCCCGCTGCTCGAACAGCGTCACCGCGTCGAACCCGGGTAGTCCCTTCAATGTCGGCGGCTGGGACGGATCGGGAACCGACAACGGCGGCACACGCAGCACCGACTCCCCGCCGATCCCCAGCGCCTCCCGACTGGTGGCCAGGATCCGCAGCTCGCGACAGGACCGCAGCAGCATCTCGACGAGCACAGCCGCGTCCGCCACCACGTGCTCGCAGTTGTCCAACACCAACAGCAGTCGCCGATCCCCGATCTCCTCAACCAGCGACTCGACGGGTGTCGTCGCGGCCTGCTGCTGGAACCCGAGCGCGCCGACGACGGCGTCCGCGGCCAGTGCCCCGTCGTGCAGCTCACCGAGCTCGCACAGCCACACCCCGTCCTCGAACGAGCGTCGTGCGTCGTCGGCGACGCGCAGCGCCAGCCGGGTCTTGCCGACGCCGCCGATCCCGGTCAACGTCACCAGCCGCGCGGACGCGAGCAGTCGCCTCGCCTCGGCCACCTCGTGGCGGCGGCCGACGAAGCTGGTCAGTTCGAGGGGCAGGTTACCGACCTTGACTCGGACAGCTGTCGCCATCGGACCGTCACTCTCGCGCTAAACGGTTCCCCCAACGGCCAGGTTACGCCCGCGTGACGCTCGTCACCTCTTGCCGCAGAAACACCATGCGCCTCGCTACCGCTTGCCGCAGAAACACCATGCGCCTCGCTACCGCTCGCCGCAGAGACGTCGCGCGTCTCGCTACCGCTCGCCGCGGTGCAACGCCACGACTCCGCCGGTCAGGTTGCGCCACTTCACGTTCTTCCAGCCGGCCGCCTCGATCTTGAGGGCCAGCTCCTCCTGCGTGGGCCAGGCCCGGATCGACTCCGCGAGATACACGTAGGCGTCGGGGTTGCTGCTCACCGCCCGCGCCACCATCGGCAACGCCTTCATCAGGTACTCCATGTAGACCGTGCGGAACGGGCCGAACGTCGGGGTGGAGAACTCACTGACCACCAGCCGTCCGCCGGGCTTGGTCACTCGGGCGATCTCCCGCAGACCGGCCTCGAAGTCGGACACGTTGCGCAGACCGAACGAGATGGTCGCGGCGTCGAACACCGCATCCGCGAACGGCAGGGCCATCGCGTCGCCGGCGACCATCGGCACCCGGCGGCCGACGCCGGCCTGCAACATCCCCTTGGAGAAGTCCGTGGCCACCACCCACGCGCCGGAACGACCGAGCTCGACGGTGGACACGCCGGTGCCGGCCGCCAGGTCCAGCACCCGCTCCCCCGGCTTGAGGTCGAGCGCCGCACGCGTCGCCTTGCGCCAACTGCGGTCCTGCCCGAACGAGAGCACCGTATTGGTCAGGTCGTACCGCTTCGCGACGCCGTCGAACATCGACGCGACCTCGTGCGGATCCTTCTCGAGCGAGGCCCTGGAACCGTGTGTTGTTGCCACGCCGTTGACGGTACAAGGCCCGCCGGGACGGGTGCTCACGCGGTGCGGGTCACCGGAAACCGCGCGTCCGCCCGCACCGCCGCGTAGTGGCCCAGCAGTTCCTCGCACACCGTGGGCCAGGTCCGGTGCAGCACCGAGCGGCGGGCTGCGGCGCCGAACCGGGCCCGCACCGCCCTCTCCCGAAGCGCCGCGACCGCCCCCGGGAGCAGTTCGGCGAACCGGTCCACCCGCAGCAGGTAGCCGTTGTGACAGTCGGTGACCAGATCCCTCGGTCCACCCGCGTCCGGGGCCAGCACCGGCACGCCGCTGGCCAGCGCCTCCTGGACCGCCTGACAGAAGGTCTCGTGCTCGCCGGGGTGGACGAAGATGTCGAGGCTCGCGTACGCCGCGGCGAGTTCCGCACCGTCGAGTTGGCCGGTGAACACGGCCGTCGGCAACAGTCGCTGCAGGCGCGACCGTTCCGGGCCGTCACCGACGACGACCAACTGCAGTCGCGGATCGTCGGCCAACGCGGCCAGTCGCTCCACATGCTTCTCCGGCGCGAGCCGGYCCACGAAGCCCACCACGATCCGGTCGGCCCGCACCTGCCCGTCGACGCCGCCGCCTGCCACACCCCACTGCGCCCTCAGTGCCGCGCTGCGCCGGGAGGGGCCGAACCGGATGGTGTCCACTCCCCTGCCCCAGCGGTACACCCGCGGCACACCGTGCGAGACGAGCGCGTCCACCGCGGCCGTCGACGGGGCCAGGGTGCGGGCCGCGCCGCGGTGCAGACGCCGGGTCCAGCGCCACGCCGCCCGGCTGGCCAGGCCCAGTCCGTAGCTCTGCGCGAAGCCGGCGACGTCGGTCTGGTAGACGGCGACGGCCGGCACGTCGAGGCGGCGGGCGGCGGCCAGACCCCCGGCCCCGAGCAGGAACGGCGAGGCCAGGTGCACCACATCGGGGGCGAACTCCCGCAGCGCCGCGGTCAGGCCCGGGCTCGGCAGGCCGAGCGGCAGCGAGCTGACTCCGGGGACCATCACCGCAGGCACTCGGTGCACCGTCACCCCGTCGTGTTCGGTGGCGGCCGGCGGCCTGCCGGCAACGGTGTCCGGAGCGACGATCAGCGTCCCGTGTCCTCGGCGTTCGAGATGCTCGGCGACCCGCAGCACCGAGTGGGTCACACCGTTCATGTTGGGCAGGAACGACTCCGCAACGATGGCTACTCGCACCAGGTCAGTGTCGGCGCCGCCGCGGTCCGCCGGGGGCGCGGAACGTGACGGGTGGACGAAGTTCCGGCGAACGGTCGGCCGGGTCGTTCAGTCGGCGGCAGCGTCGGAGGACGGCCGGAGGCGCCGGACCCACCACAACGCGGGCGCGGCCAACAGCCAGGTCACCACGATCACCGACCCGGCCGGCACCAGCGCCACCCGGGCGTCGCGGCCGGCCACCCGCACCAGGTCCGGGTCCGACTTCGCGTACTCGACGTCGATCCGCTGCCCGACGGTCAGCTTGGTGGGGTAGAGCACCCCGAGCTTCGGGTTGTGGGTCACCCCGTCCGGGGTGACGAAGCTGATCGCCGACCGACGGGCGCCCGCGGAGAGCACCTCGGCGGTCGCGACGCCCTTGTCCGAGGCGATGGTGTGGTCGTTGCGCCAGGCCGCCAGCACCAGCAGCACCGCGAGCGAGGAGATCCCGATCGCGACCACCAGGACCCCGACCTGGACCCGCCGCGCGACCTTCCCGCTCATCCGCGGCTGGCTGCCCCGCCCTCCAGCGCCGATCGGCCCTCCAGCGCTCATCGGCCCTCCAGCGCTCATCGGCTCAGCGCTCACAGCTGTGCCCGCACCGAGGCGTGCAGCTCACGCAGCCCCGACCGTTCGGTCGCGACCTCCAGCACCCTGATGCCCGAGGTGTTCGGCTCGCCCAGTGCCACCGAGAGCTGGTCCGGGTCCAGCGCCCGGTGCGCGACCCGGTAGGCGGCGCACAGCGCGGACAGGTCCATCCCGTGCGGCGTCCCGAACACCCGCTCGAAGACCCCGGCGTACTGCGGATCGCCCTGCTCGAGCAGCTCGAAGATGCCGCCGCCGTCGTCGTTGGCCACCACCACGGTGAGGTCACGGGGCCGGGGCTCGCCGCTGCCGATCAACAGGCCGGACGCGTCGTGCAGGAAGGTCAGGTCGCCCATCAACGCGATGGTGCGGATGCCGGCGCCGGTCCGCGGGTCGGGTCCGCGGCGATCCGCGGCCATCGCCGCGCCGACCGCGGTGGACACGGTGCCGTCGATGCCGGCGACGCCGCGGTTCGAGAGCACCCGCACGCCCGGTCGCGGGTAGCTGACCAGGGCGGCGTCCCGCACCGGGTTCGACGCACCCAGCACCAGCTGGTCGCCGTCGACGAGCGCCTCCATCACAACCCGGGCCACGTGCAGCCCGGTCGGCTGCTGGTGCACCGAAAGCTGTTGCCGCACCGCCTTGTCCGCATGCTCGGTCAGGTGCCGGCAACGCTCGAGCCAGGCCTGGTCGGGCGTGCCGGACACCACGGCGCGGGTGCCGGTGGCCAGCACGTTGCCGGAGACGTCGGGCCAGCGCGGCCCCGTGGTGAGCGCGTAGACCGCCACCCGCGGGTCCGCGAGCAGCGCGGAGACCGGGCGGTGCAGCGTCGGCCTGCCGGTGATCACCGCCTGCCGCGGGGAGAGCTGCGGCAGCGCCAGTGGGTGCAGCGGCACGCCGTGCATCGGCGCGGTCGGCTCGGCGACGGTGGGCAGTCCGGCCAGTTCGGGGTGGTGACCGGAACCGTGGCCGGAGATCACCACCGTGTCCGCGGTCAGGTCCAGTTCCACCGGGACGTCCAGGGTGGCCTGTGCGGTGGTCGTCCACGCCGCGTCGCCCGGCCGGCCCTGCGGCACCGGGCCCTGCGGGTGCACGTCGGGCACCAACGGCTCGCGCAGCGGCATGTCGAAGTGCACCGGACCGGCGTTGCCGGAACGGGTTCCGCGGGCGGCGGCGAGCACCCGGCACACCGCCGAGCGCCACTGACTGTTCTGCTCGTGGGAGCGGAGCCCGCGTGACGACCCGGGCTCACTGCCCTCCTCGGCCAGCCCCAGGCTGATCGTGGCGCGTACCTGGCTGCCGAACATGCCCAGCTGCTCGATGGTCTGGTTGGCACCGGTGCCGAGCATCTCGTAGGGCCGGTTGGCGCTGAGCACCACCAACGGC
Source organism: Rhodococcus sp. P4_F5 (assembly GCF_056401315.1). Taxonomy (NCBI): domain Bacteria; kingdom Bacillati; phylum Actinomycetota; class Actinomycetes; order Mycobacteriales; family Nocardiaceae; genus Rhodococcus; species Rhodococcus sp. P4_F5. Next base: position 24,358 of record NZ_JBFUJP010000051.1, read on the forward strand.
ACCCGGGCGTAGTTCGCCTCCAGCACCGCCGGGCCGAGGTTGGCCACGGCCGTCCCGGAGGTCATCACGATCGGCACCGGGCGGCCGTCCGAGACCGCCAGACCCACCGCGAGGAATCCCGCGGTGCGCTCGTCGATCCGCATGTGCAGGCGCAGGCGCCCCGCGTTGTCGGCGGCCTGCAGCGCGAAGGCGAGGGGGGCGTTGCGCGAACCCGGGCACAGCACCACGTCGCGGACGCCGCCGCGAATCAGCTCGTCGACGACAGCGGTGGCCTGGGCGGTGGACGGATTCACAGTTCCAGGGTGTCAGACCCGCCGGAGCCCACCGGCGGCGGCTGGCAGCATGGTCCGGGTGCGCACGCTCTTCGAATCCGCCGACCTCCCCGACGAGCAGATGTACCGGCTCCTGACCGCCTCGGTGGTGCCACGTCCGATCGCGTGGGTCTCCACCCGCTCCGCCGACGGTGTCACCAACCTCGCGCCGTACAGCTTCTTCACCGTGTCGAGCTCTGCACCGCCGGTGGTGCAGTTCACCTCGGTGACCCGCAAGGACAGCCTGCGCAACATCGAGGAGACCGGCGAATTCGTGGTGAACCTGGCGACGGCCGCGCTGATCGACCGGGTCAACGCCAGCTCGGCGACGTTCGAGTCCGGGGTCAGCGAGTTCGATGCGGTGGGCGTGACGGCGGAGCCGAGCGAGACGGTCGGGCCGCCGCGGGTTGCGCAGTCGCCGATCGCCGTCGAATGCGGCCTGCACCGGGTGGTGGAGGTCGGCAACAGCTTCGTGGTGATGGGCGCGGTGCGCGCGATCTCGGTGCGCACCGGCGCGCTCGCCGAGGACGGCCTGCCGGACTTCGCCGCGCTGGCCCCGGTCAGCCGGCTCGGCCGTGCCGAGTGGGGGCTGCCTCCCGAGGTCCGGGTGCTGCGGCGGCCGGGCCGACCGTCCTGAGCCAGCCTTCGGTTAGGCTTGCCTGACTCAGCCCGATCGTGACATGACCCCGATCTGACATGACCCAGCACCGAGGAACCGAGGACATGGCCAAGCGCAGCAAGTTCGTCAAACCCGAGAACCGGCAGATCACCACCGCGCGGGTGCTCGGCAGCAAACAGGTCAGCCCCCACTTCATCCGCGTCACGGTCGGCGGCGAGGACCTGCACGGTTTCACGCCGATGGGCTTCGACCAGTGGTTCCGGCTGTTCCTCCCGCAGCCCGGGCACAGCGAGCTGCGGCTGCCGTCCAAGGCGAGCAACCTCTGGTACGCCCAGTACCTGGCGATGTCGAAGAGCACCCGGCCCGTGGTCCGCAACTACACGGTCCGCGCGTACCGCGACGCGGAGCACGCCACCTTCGGCGAGGCCGTCCCGGAGATCGACATCGACATGGTGCTGCATGCCGCCCTCGACGGCGCGGAGATCCCGGAGGACGCAGGGGACACCGAGGACTCGGCGGGAGACGGCAGCGGCCCGGCTTCGGAGTGGGCCCGGACCGCGGTCGCGGGCGACCGTCTGGCGCTGCTCGACGAGGGCCTGATCTACAACCCGACGCCGGGCGCCGCGTGGCAGCTGCTGGTCGGCGACGAGAGCGCGCTGCCCGCGATCGCYGGCATCCTGKCGTCGTCGCCCGCAGACCTGCGGGCGGAGGTGTACCTCGAGATCCCGGACGCCGCGGACGCCCAGGAACTGGCCGCGCCGGCCGGGGTGAACCTGCACTGGCTGGTGCGGTCGGACCCGCACGACCGACCGGGGGTGCTGGCGCTGGAGACGGTGCGGGCGGCGCAGTTGCCCGCCGGGCCGTCGTACACGTTCGTCGCCGGCGAGAGCGAGCTGCCGACCGGGCTGCGCCGACACCTGGTCAACGACCGCAAGGTGCCCAAGTCCGACATCTCGTTCACCGGGTACTGGCGCCACGGCCGCGCCGCCTACTGAGCACAAAGCCCGTGTGCTCCTCCAGGTTGCGGTGGCAACCGGAGGGGCACACGGGCCCCGTTCGAACGTTTCTAGCCGGCGTGCTTCTGGACCAGCGCGCCCAGGCGCGGCAGTGCCTCGACGACGTTCTTCTTCGCCGAGGGACGCATGGTCGAGTAGACCTTCTTGATCGCGGACTTGTCCGAGCCCTCGATCTTCTCGTCGGTCACACCCAGCAGTGCGTCCGCGACCTCCTCGCCGCGGGCGGCCAGGTAGTCACCGAAGCCGGCGCCACCGTTCGCCGCGAAGTCCGCCCAGAACGGCTCGAGCCGCTCGAGGAAAYCGGGCAGCAGGCCCTCCACCGCGTCCGGCACGATCGACGGCCCGACCTTCTTGACGGCGCCGTAGCCCGCCTTGACGGCCAGCCCCGAGGCACCCTTCTTGTCCGAGACCTCGGCGTCGATCAGCTCCTGCGCATCCGCGACGACGGCGGACAGCCGCGACGGGTCGAGCAGGGTTTCGTGCAGCGCTGCAACCACTTTCAATTCCTCCGATGTTGACTTGGGTGTCGACGCCGAACCTTATACGACGAAGAGCACTTCGAGTTCCGTCAACTGGTCCGCAGGAGTTCGTGACAGCGCGCGAGCCGGGCCAGCCACCACTGAGCACGCTCCGGCGTGGCCCGCAACGCGGCCAGTCGTTCGGGGTCCGGCGCCACGGCGGCGGCGGCCAGCGACCCGCCAGTTACGACGCGGGGCGCGGCGACATCCGCTTCGAAGAAGCCACCGGTGCCGAGCCCGGAGGCGTACCCCGAGTCCGGCAGCGCGGCCGCCGCGGCCAGGCCGGCGCCGATCCCCACCGCGGAGTCGAGGGCACTCGAGACCACCACAGGTACCCCGTGCCGGGACAGTTCCCCGGCCAGTCGCAGCAACGCCCGCATGCCCCCGAGCGGCGCGACCTTCACCACCGCGACGTCCGCGCCGCCGGCCCGGACCACCCGCAGCGGGTCCTCGGCCCGGCGGATGCTCTCGTCCGCGGCGACGGGCACCGGCAGGCCACCCGAGGCGGCCGCCTGCTGCGCCAGGCGCCGTCGCACCTCGACCAACTCGGGCACTGTGGCGCAAGGCTGTTCGGCGTACTGCAGTGGACCGTCGGTGGTCAGCGCGGCCAGCGCCGCGGTGGCGGCCTCGACGGTCCACCCGCCGTTCGCGTCGACCCGGACATGCTCGACATGCTCGCGGACCGCGGCGACTCGGGCGAGGTCGTCGGCCAGGGTCTGGCCGCGCTCGGCAACCTTCACCTTCGCGGTCCGCGCGCCTGGGAACCGCGCGAGGATCTCGGGGACCCGGGCCGCGTCCACCGCGGGCACCGTGGCGTTGATCGGCACGGTCGCACGCAGCGCGGGCGGCGGGCCGAGCCAGGCGGCCTCGACTGCCGACCGCAGCCATGCGGCCGACTCGGCATCGTCGTACTCGGGGAACGGCGCGAACTCCCCGTAACCGGCGGGCCCGCGCAGCAGCAGTACCTCTCGGCTGGTGATGCCGCGGAACCGGACCCGCATCGGCAGGCTCACCACCACCGCGCCGTCGAGCAGTTCGCCGAGCGTCGGCACCGTCAGCTCCGTTGCGGCCGACGAATTCTCGGTCATGTCGATTCGCTCCCGTCCTCGAAGGCGTCGCCCCGCAGCACCGGTACCACCGCGGAGGCGTCGATCTCGGCGGCGATCGCCACGTCCTCGGCGAAACCCTTGTCGATCAGTTCCCGCCCGCTGGCGCACTCCCACAGCCGTCCGGCGAGGTCTCCGGAGGCGGCGACGAATGCCTCTGCCGCCGAACGCGACTCCGGCGAGGCTTCCGCCGGGTCGAGCGGGCCGAGCGCGTGCAGGACCGCCCCCGCGCCCCACAGGTCCTCCGCGGCCGGCCGCAGTGAACCGTCGGGCCATCGCTCCCCCGCCGCGATCACCGCCACCCTCGCGCCTTCGCGCCGTCGCACCCAGCGCGCGACCGCCGAGGCGTTGCGCAGGGAGGCGCCCACCACCGTCACCCCCGTCTCGGCCAGACCGAAGCACAGGGCGGAACCGTTGGGCGAGGGCAGGACCAGCCGCCCGCCTCCCGCGGCGGCGCGCACCGACAGGGGCGAGAGGCTCACCTTGCCCGCACCCCCGCGCGAGCGGCCGACGGCCACCGCCGCACCCAGCTCGGCAGCATAGGTCGCGGCCGAATCGGGATCCCAGCGGTACGGGTGGACGACGGTGCCGGCGTCGAGCGCGACGGTCAGCGTGGTGGTGAAGGACAGCACGTCGACGACGACAGCGACGTCGCAGTCCGCGACGACCGCGGCCGCTCCCACCGGGCCCCAGTCGAACCGGACCCGGTAGGCACCCTGACGGTGTGCGGGCAGCATTCGGTCATCCTTTCACCCGGCGGGCGGCGGCCGAGTGGCTCGCGGTCGGAGTTGGACGGAGTCAGCGCCGCCGGAGTCAGGGCTGGCCGGCGAGCAGCACCAGCATCAGCGCCTCGCCGTCCGCGAGCACCGTGCCCTCGGTGTCCATGAGCTTGGCGGTGATGAAGGTCTTGCGCCCGTCGACCCGGTCGACCTGTCCCTCGATGACGAGCGGGGTGTCGATCGGGGTGATCTTGCGGTAGTTGACGTGCAGGTACGCGGTGCGGCTGATCGGGCGTCCGTACGCGTGGGTGATCATCCCGAACATGTCGTCGAAGAGCAACGGCAACGTGCCGCCGTGCGCGGCGCCGTTGCCACCCAGGTGGAATCGGCGGAACACGCCGGTGCTGCGCACGCCGGTCGCGTCGAACTTCTCGACGGTCCACGGGAGCATCAGCAGGCTGCCGCGGCCGGGCAGCCCGATCGAGCGTCCGCCGGTCTGCTCCCCCTCGGGCACCTGGTACGGCGCGAGCAGTGCGCCGAGGGCCTCGGCCTGCTCGGCGGCCTGTGCGAGCACCTCCGGCGGCGGCGCGGTGGACACCGCGAGGTCCTGCACGGTGCGCATGCCCTCCACGAATCGACCGAAGTCGGGTCCGCCGTTGTCCTCGACGGCCCGGTAGACGGGGAATCCCCCGTGCTTCTCGTACTCGCCGCCTCGTTCCACGCGCTCACTCATGTCCTGCACGGTAACCCGCACGGCCGGGGGCCCGGCGAGGGCCCGTGCCGGGGTCCGGCCAGTGTGCCCGCCGGGGTCCGGCAGGAGTTCACGGCCGGGGGGATAACCTTGGGCACCGTGACCTTCAATCCGCAGTTGTGGCGTCCGGTCCCCGGGTTCGAGAACCTCACGGACATCACCTATCACCGGCACATCACGCAGGGCACCGTGCGCGTGGCCTTCAACCGCCCGGAGGTGCGAAACGCCTTCCGCCCGCACACCGTCGACGAGCTCTACCAGGCGCTCGACCACGCCCGGATGACCTCCGACGTGGGCGCGGTGCTGCTGACCGGCAACGGCCCGAGCAGCAAGGACGGCGGCTGGGCCTTCTGCTCCGGCGGCGACCAGCGCATCCGGGGCCGCAGCGGCTACCAGTACGCCGAGGGCGAGACCGCGGACACCGTGGACAAGGCCCGCTCCGGTCGGCTGCACATCCTCGAGGTCCAGCGCCTGATCCGGTTCATGCCCAAGGTGGTCATCTGCCTGGTCAACGGCTGGGCGGCCGGCGGCGGACACTCCCTGCACGTGGTGTGCGACCTGACCCTGGCCAGCCGCGAGCACGCCCGCTTCAAGCAGACCGACGCGGACGTGGGCAGCTTCGACGGCGGTTACGGCAGCGCGTACCTGGCGAAGATGGTCGGCCAGAAGTTCGCCCGCGAGATCTTCTTCCTCGGCGAGACGTACACCGCCGAGGAGATGCACCAGATGGGCGCGGTGAACAAGGTCGTCGACCACGCCGAGCTCGAGGACGTCGCGATCGAGTGGGCCGGGAAGATCAACGGCAAGTCCCCGCAGGCCCAGCGGATGCTCAAGTACGCCTTCAACCTCCAGGACGACGGACTGGTCGGGCAGCAGCTGTTCGCGGGCGAAGCCACCCGGATGGCCTACATGACGGACGAGGCTGTCGAGGGACGGGACTCGTTCCTCGAGAAGCGCGATCCCGACTGGTCGCCGTACCCCTGGTACTTCTGAGCAACCGGATCTTCACGCACAAACGGCCCGGGGTGCGAGCGGCAGTCGCCGATCACACCCCGGGCCGGTTTGTGCGGGCCGCGGTGCCGCGGCGCCCTCAGAGCGCCATGGCGAGCCTGACCGAAGCCTCCCGGACCAGCGGTGCGACCCGCTCGAGCCGAACCTTGTGCGCCTCGCCCGCGACACACAGGGACGCCACGGTGCCGTCACTGGTCCGGATCGCGGCCGCGAGGCTGCCGATGCCGCCCGCCCCGATGCCGGAGACGTTCTCGGTCAGCTCGTAGGCGACACCCTGCGCGCCACGGATGCGGTTGAGCTCGGTGTGCAGTCGCGGCAGCGTCCACTTTCCGCGGGCGTCGTCGCGGGCCAGCTCGTCGCCGACCAGCTGGTCCACCCGCTCCGGGGTGAGCAGCGCCAGCATCGAGCGCCCGCCGGTGCCGCGGTAGGCGGCCAGTCGCGACCCCACCCGGGACCGCAGCGCCCGGGCGAAAGGACCGCCGACCTTGTCCAGGAAGTACTCCTGGGAGCCGTCGAGGACGCCGAGGTGGATCACCATCCCGGTGCGCAGGTAGAGCTCCTGCACGATGTCGCTCGCGGCGATCCGGATCCGGGCGTGCGCGGCCTGCGGCCCGAGCGCGCCGAGCGCGCGGGTACCCAACGCGTAGCCGCGACCGGTCCGGGCGAGCCAGCCCAGGTCGACCAGTTCGGTGACGATCCGATGGGTGGTCGAACGGGGCAGGCCGGCCCGGACCGTGACGTCCTCGAGCATGAGCACCTCGTTGGGGTCGTCGAACGCGTCGATGATGAACGTCATGCGTTCGAGCATCGACTCCCGCGCCGGCCGTCGTCCGGTTCCGCATGTCCTGTGCGCGTTGATGTCGACAACAGTCATCGCTGCACGCCCCTTGTGGTCGCAGCCCGGGATCACCGACCGAGCCAGAATTAGAATCAATTCTTTTTATCAGTGATCGGCGCCACATTCAAGCCTGGTCATCCTTCGGCGGCCGCCGCCTTCCCCGCCCGACGGCCGAAGAAGCTGCCGTCGCCGAGCGAGATCCCACTGCAGTAACCCCAGGCAGACAGGCCGGAGGTGCAACGTCCGGCGGCGAAGAGCCCCGGGATCGGCTCGCCCGTCACGTGCAGGACCTCGGAGTCCACCGACGTCTTCAGCCCGCCCAGGGTGAAGCCGCCGGTCATGCCCCGCAGGTCGATGGCCGCGACCGGGCTGCCGATGGGCTTGACCCACTCGGACTTCTTCCCGAGCAGCGGGTCGGCGCCGTTCGCGGCGTGCCGGTTGTACATCTCGACTGTGGCGGTGAGCGCGCCCTCGGGCAGACCCATCTCGGCCTCGAGCTCCTCCACCGTCTCGCAGACCCAGGTCGGCGTGCGGCGCAGTTGCTCGGTCGCGGTCGGGGCTGCCATGCCCTCCTCGTAGGCCGCCTCGTCGATCACCAGGAAGGCCTGGTTGTCGTTCTGCAGCAGGGTCAGCTGGCCGACCCGACCCGGGTAGGTGTCCTCCGGCACGTAGCGCTGGCCGCGACCGTTGACGAGGATGCCCCGGACGAACAGCTGCGGGTCGCAGAAGAACGCGACCTCGCTGGCGTCCATGTGGGCCAGGTCCGCGCCGAGCGCCTGGGCCATCCGGATCGACGCGCCGTCGTGCTCCTCGATGGAGGCGGCGGGCCGACCGATCAGCCGCGGCACGTACGCCTCGATCATCGCCTCGTTGTAGGCGAAGCTGCCGGTCGCGAGGACCACGCCGCGGCGGGCCCGCACCGTGACCTCCTTGCCGTACTGCTTGGCGACCAGTCCGACCACCCGCCCGTCGGCATCCGTGACGAGGGTCTGCACCCGCATGTCGTACTCGGCCCTGACCCCGAGGGATTCGGCCTTCTCGGACAGCGGCTTCATCAGCATGTAGCCGCCGCCCTTCTCGCCGCTCTTCTTGTTGTCCATCTGCGGCACGTGGCCGCGGGGCGCGGGGACGGCGAGCGTGTTGAACGGGGCGGAGTTCTCGCCGCCGGTGTACTGCAGTCCGTCGTCGGCGGGCGGTTCCCAGCCCGGCTCACCCCAGAAGGTGTGCTTGAACGGCACCCCGCACTCGACCAGCCAGTCGAAGTGCGCGACGCTGCCCTCGCAGTAGTCCGTGAGCTTGGCCTCGTCCACCCCCGGGCCGAGCGCCGCCCTCAGGAAGTTCTTCATCTCCTCGACGGAATCCTCGAAGCCACAGGACTTCTGGACGGCGGTGCCGCCGCCGAGGTAGACGAAGCCGCCGGCCAGTGCGGCCGCTCCGCCCCATCCGCCGGTCCGCTCGAGCACCAGCACCTCGGCGCCCGCATCGGCGGCCTCGATGGCCGCGGAGACGCCCGCGATGCCGTAGCCGGCGACAACCACGTCGGCCTCGAAGTCCCAGGATTCGATGTCGGCGGCGGCGACGGGACGGATCGGAGTGGTGTTCAAGTGTCGGGTCCTCTCGGATGCGGAGCCGGGAACGGCTGGTCCCAGGACCGTAGGCAGGCCTCGGCGGCGTGCCCGCGAACCGTCCCGTCCAGCGGGAAGAATTGAGCAGGACCGTTGTCCACCGTCCCATTCAGCAAGGCCATTGACGACGCGCTGTCGTCACCACCGTGACCTGGAGGCAGCGACCACGGTCGCCGATGCCGGTGCCCCGACCGGTCCGGCTCGCCGAGGGCAGCGGCGGCCGTTCCCGCGAGCACGGCTGACCGACCAGCATCTTGATTGTGCGCTGCCGCCGAGGCTGCGCCGATGTCTATGCGGTGCCGGGTTTTCGGGGTTCGTCGTCGCTTCCCGGYCCGCCGTCGCCATCACGGCCGTCGCGGAGCAGGTACTCCATCGGGTGGTGGTAGTGGTTCAGCCTCCCGGCGCGGGTGGGGTCGATGTGTGTCGGGGGATGCCACAGGGTCCGGCCCGGGAACCGGTGGTCGGGTCCGGTCCGGGTGGTCGCCCACTGGTC
>NZ_JBFUJP010000052.1:0-33042 GCF_056401315.1 Rhodococcus sp. P4_F5
CTCCCGGCCCGATCATGTCGCCGGTGCTGGTGCTGATCATGGCGATCGTCTACGGCCTGTCCACCGACTACGAGGTGTTCCTGCTGTCCCGGGTGGTCGAGGCGCGGGCTCAGGGAGCGAGCACCGCCGAGTCGGTGCGGGTGGGCACCGCGCACACCGGGCGGATCATCACCGCGGCCGCGTTGATCCTGATCGTGGTCACCGGCGYGTTCGCGTTCTCCGARCTGGTGATGATGAAGTACATCGCGTACGGCATGATCGCGGCGCTGATCATYGACGCCACCCTGATCCGCATGTTCCTGGTCCCGGCGACCATGAAGCTGCTCGGCGACGACTGCTGGTGGGCGCCGGCGTGGATGAAGCGCTTCCAGGAGAAGCTGGGCCTCGGCGAGCCGATCCTCGACGACGAGCGGATGCCGGCGGACATCCCGGATCTCGCCGCCGTGGACCGCTCGACACCCGCGGCGGAGGTCGGCGAGGACACCGAGATCCTGCGGCAAATCCCTGGTGGCGAAGCGATTACGATGCCGATTGCCACCGGGGTAGGGCTGACCGGAGGCGGTCGGCCGAGGCCGGGTCGCCCGGCCGATCCGCTGACCGAGCCGATGCCCCGGCTGGCCGCGCCGACAAATCCGGTCCGCCCGCGCCCGGGTGGGTGACGCGGCTCACAGTACTGTTCATGTCGGCGTTACCCCGTGACGGCGTCGGCCTGCCTACCGTCGGGTTGTGACCTTCCGGTGGGCAGACCGGATCGACCGGCCACCCCCGGACCAGCATCGCCCGTGGGAGGTACCTGTGGAACTTCTCTTCGTCCTGGCCCCGGTCATCGCCGTGCTGGGAGTGCTCGGTGTCTACGGCACGGTGTGCGCCACGTTCCTGCTCGAACTGCGTCGGCTCCGCCGGGAGGGCAAGGACGACCCCGACCCCGGCGCCGGGCGCGAGGTCGGGGAGCGCGGCCCGAACGCATCGGCGGCGCGCCGCTAGCGTCGCCCGGTAGGTGACCGGGCTGTGTGGACGGTCGCCGTCGGCGACTTCCGGTCCCGCACATGGCAATGCCCCCACCTGATCCAGAGTGGGGGCATTGCTCACCGGGGTCGTCAGACCGGGTTGATCACGAACGTCGTCGCCCAATGGGTGGCGGCCGCGGGTCCGAGATGGGGGGCGAGTGCGTCGAACAGGATGTAGGACATGGGGGACATGCTGGCGTTTCTCCGTTTCATACTGTGGTGATGCGGTCCGACGTCGATCCACGAAGATCGTTGTCCCGGGTGCGATCTTCAAATCGCCACGCGAGCGTTGGCCGCGCGTAAGAATCTCATGCTTGTGAGTCGTCAACAAGCGGTCTCCCAGAAATGTCTTTCGCGGACCGATACACGTGGCCTGAGAGGCTCCGGGCGGGCACACTGAGAGCCATGAGCGACGACGAGAACCTCTGGTACTACTGCGTGTCCGACGGCTCGGTTCGCCAGGGCAAGGACGCCCGCGGACTCGATCGGATGGGGCCCTATCCGGACCGTGAGACCGCGGCCCGTGCGCTCGAGATCGCCGCGCAGCGGAACAAGGCCGCCGACGACGCCGACGACGACTGGAACAAGTAACCGCCGTCGTCACCACCGGCGCACCGCTCGTGACGCGCCGGGATTCGGACGTGGCCCGGGGCTAGGCTCGGCACTTGTGATGACGCGCATTTCCGCCCGGGGCATCGACTTCGGGGCGATCAGGACCGACTTCGCGGTGTCGGCCGACTTTCCCGCGGGGGCGCTGGCGGAGGCCGAGGCCGCCGTCGACCGCCACGCCGCCGGACGCGTCGACCGGACCGACCTGCCTCTGGTCACCATCGACCCGCCCACCTCGATGGACCTCGACCAGGCGCTGCACCTCGAGCGCACCGAAACCGGCTTCGTGCTGCACTACGCGATCGCCGACGTCGCGGCGGTGGTGGTCCCCGGCGGGCGCCTCGACGAGGAGACCCGGCGCCGCGGCCAGACCTTCTACCTGCCCGACGGCTCGGTGCCCCTGCACCCGCGGGTGCTCTCGGAGGCCGCGGCGAGCCTGCTGCCGGACCAGGCGCGCCCCGCCGCCCTGTGGCGGATCGAACTGGACCAGCGGGCCGAGCCGGTCTCGTTCGGCGTCACCCGTGCGCTGGTGCGGTCGGTGGCACGTTTCGACTACGCCGGCGTGCAGGCCGATTCGGAGTCGGGGTCCCTGCACCCGTCGATCGCCGCACTGCCCGAGTTCGGGAAGCTGCGCCTTGCGTCGGCGCTCGACCGTGGCGCGATCGAGCTCAAGCTGCCCGAGCAGGAGGTGGTGGCCGACGGTGACGGCTGGCGGCTCGACCTCCAGCCCCGGACCGAGGCCGACGACTGGAACGCCGAGGTGTCGCTGCTGACCGGGATGTGTGCCGCCCGACTGATGATCGACGGCGGGGTCGGGCTGGTGAGGACCCTCCCGAAACCCGCGTCGGACGCCGTGCGTGCGTTGCGCCGGACCGCCCGAGCCCTGGGAATCGAATGGCCGCAGGACGTTTCGGTCGGTGAATTGCTGGCAGGCCTGGAGCCGAGCACCCCCGACACGTTGGTGATGATGAGCGACGCCACCGCCCTGCTGCGGGGCGCCGGCTACGCGGCCTTCGACGGCACGCTGCCGGAACTGCTCGAGCACTCCGGCATCGGCGCGCCCTACGCCCACGTCACCGCGCCGCTGCGCCGCCTCTCCGACCGGTTCAGCACCGAGATCTGCCTGGCGTTGACCGCGGGAACGGCGGTGCCGCAGTGGGTTCGCGAGGCGTTGCCGGCGCTGCCCGATCTGATGARGGGGTCGGACTCGTTGGCAGCCAAGGTGGACCGCGCGTGCGTGGACCTGACCGAGGCCACGCTGCTGTCCGGTCGCGAGGGCGAGCGCTTCGATGCCGTGGTCCTGCGCGCCTCGGAGAGCAAGCGGGACGCCGAGATCTTCGTGCCCGAGCCGGCGGTGATCGCCAAGTGCGCGGGCACCCCACCGGAGGGCGTACCGGTGTCGGTTCGTCTGGTGCAGGCCGACATCGACACCCGCGCAGTGAAATTCGAGTTCGACCTCAGAGCTTCCGAGCCCGCGACCTGAGGTCCTGCAGGCGGCCGTGGGCGTCGCGGCGGGCCTGGTCCGCACACGCCGACTCGGCCGCGACCAGCAGGCCGTAGGTGAAGGTGTCCTCGCCCGCGGCGCGGGCCCTGTCCGCCGCCGTCAGCAGCTGCCGACCCGCGACCACCGCGTCCTGGTGCTCACCCAGCGTGGTCTGCAGCTTCTTCGCGGCCTTGGCGAGCGCGGACCGTCGACGCCCCGAACCGGCGGCGGCCTCGGCCGCGTAGCGCAGGGCCTTGGCGCGTTTGCGAGCCGTGTGCAGCAACTCCGGCGGGGCGTCGTCCCCGGCCCCGCCCGGACCCCGGAGCCCGGCCTTCCGGCCGGTCTTGCGGACCTCGCGTACGGCCCGGTGCAGCGACTCCTCGACCGAGAGGTCGCCCGGGGGGCGTGGGTGGGCGAGCAGGCCGTCGAGGTCGGCGAGCAGGCGTCGGTACCGGTCGCCGTCGAGGGTGGCGACCGCGTCGCGGTGCGCCGCCGCGTACCCGGCGGCGTGGGCGGTCACCAACCGGTAGCGCACCGGACCGCGGACCAGCGCCGGCGGCTGGGCGTCGAGCAGCGCCAGGAACCGGGCAGCCAGTACCTCCTCGTCCCGCGCCTGTCCGAGAACGGTCCCCAGCCAACGCAACTCGGACCGGATCGGCTTCACCGACTCTCGGCCGAACCCGTCGCGGAAGGTGCCGAGCAGGCTGCGGAGCTGCCGGGTGCACACCCTCATCTGGTGGACGGCGTCCTCGTCGTCCCGGCGGACCGTGTCGGCGAGGGAGTCCAGCCGCTCGCGGTGCCCGCGCACCGCGGCGATCACCCGGTCGACGTCTGCCCTGTCGCGTTTGCTCCCCATGCCGTCAGGTCTACCGCACCCGCCCGGTCCCGTCGAGGCGGTGGGCGCCGGCGTCAGCGGAACCCGTCGGTGGCCTCGACCAGGTGGTGGGTGATGCCGGGTTCGCTCGCCGCGTGACCGGCGTCGTCGACGATCACCAGTCGCGACGACGGCCACGCCCGGTGCAGCGCCCACGCACTGGTCGCCGGGCACACCACGTCGTAGCGGCCCTGCACCAGGACGGCCGGAATCGACGCGACCGTGGCGACGTCGCGCAGCAGTTGGTTCTCGTCGAGGAACCCGTGGTGGCGGAAGTAGTGGTTCTCGATCCGGGCGAACGCCAAGGCGAAGCGCGGCTCCGCGTTCCGCTCGACGTGTTCGGGCGTGGGCAGCAGCGTGCTGGTGGCGCCCTCCCACGACGACCAGGCGACCGCTGCGGCCAGCGCCACCGCGGAGTCGTCCGAGTGCAGCAGCCGGTGGTAGGCCTCGACCAGGTCGCCGTCGCGTTCCGACTCCGGGACCGGCGCCAGGAACTGCTCCCAGAGGTCGGGGTAGAGCGCGCTGGCGCCGCCGTTGTAGTACCAGTCGATCTCGCTGCGCCGCAACAGGAAGATGCCGCGCAGGACCATTTCGGTGACCCGGTCGGGGTGGGTCTGCGCGTAGGCCAGTGCCAGTGTCGAACCCCACGATCCGCCGAAGACCTGCCAGCGCTGCACCCCGAGATGGGTGCGCAGCGACTCGATGTCCGCGACCAGGTGTGCGGTGGTGTTCACCGAGAGGTCGGCGCCGTCGGCGACGTGCGGGATCGAACGCCCGCAGCCGCGCTGGTCGAAGAGCACGATCCGGTACGCGGCCGGGTCGAAGAAGCGGCGGTGGTCCGCGGTGGTGCCGCCGCCGGGCCCGCCGTGCAGGAACACCACCGGCTTGCCGTCGGGGTTCCCACTGACCTCCCAGTGGATCCGCTGGCCGTCGCCGACGTCGAGCAGGCCGGACTGGTGCGGTTCCAGCTCCGGGTACGGCGTGCGCACGGCGGTCAGAACCCGATCAGGCCCGACGCCAGGTCCGGAATCTCGAGCGCCTCGATCGCGCCCTGCCGCACCTCGGGGCAGTACTGCTGGGTGATCGCGTCCACCCGCGCCTTGTGCGCGATCAGGTCGATCATGTTGATGCCGTTCTGGGCGGCCCACGACCCGACGACGGTGTTCAGGCCGCCCTTGCCGATCGTCGGGGTGTAGGTCCGCCAGCTCTGCAGCTGCGCCTGCATGTCCGAGCACAGCTTGGCCGCCTGGTCGGCGGTCACGCCCCCGGTCGCGGCGTCGGCGCCGGGTGCCGGGGCGGGGACGACGGTGCTCGAGGGCAGCGCGTGGTCGCCGGCGCTGGGAGTGGTCGGGGCGTTCTCGGTCGCGCAGCCCGCGGTGAGGGCGAGGGCGGCGACGGCTCCGGCGGCCACGACTGTGAAACGGCGGTAGGACATGTAGGCAGCCTGTCTGTCGAAGGACGTGTCTGGCGAAGGACGAGTCGGTCGGGTGGAGCGGCCCTGTCGGAAGACGTTCCCCTGGCGGGTGAGCACAACCGAGTGTGCCACCCGGCCGGGGAACGGGGTGCGAGCGTGAGGGGTCAGAAGCTGTGTTCCTGGGCGGGGAAGGTCCCGGCGGCGACCTCGGCGGCGTATGCCGCTGCGGCGCCACGCAACTCGTCGCCGACGGACGCGAACTTCTTGACGAACTTCGCGGTGTGGCCGCTGGTGTAGCCGGCCATGTCCTGCCACACGAGTACCTGGGCGTCGCACTCGACGCCGGCTCCGATGCCGATCGTCGGGATGGTCAGCTTGCCGGTGACCTGCGCGGCGACCTCGGCCGGGACCATCTCCATGACGACGGAGAAGGCGCCCGCCTCCTGGACCGCGATGGCGTCGGCGATCAACTGCTCGGCGCCGTCGCCACGACCCTGGACGCGGAAGCCGCCCAGGCTGTTCACGGACTGCGGGGTGAACCCGACGTGGGCCATCACGGGGATGCCGGCCGCGGTGATCGCCGCGATCTGGTCGACCATCCGCTCGCCGCCCTCGAGCTTCACGGCGTGCGCGAGGCCCTCCTTCATGAACCGGGTGGCGGTGGCCAGCGCCTGCGCGGGGGAGGACTCGTAGCTGCCGAACGGCAGGTCCGCCACCACCAGGGCGTGCGGGGCGCCGCGCACCACGCCGCGGACCAGCGGGATCAGCTCGTCGATGGTGATCGGGACGGTGGTGTCGTAGCCGTAGACCACGTTCGCGGCGGAGTCGCCGACCAGGAGTACCGGGATGCCGGCCTCCTCGAAGATCCGCGCGGTGGAGTAGTCGTACGCGGTGAGCATGGCCCAGCGCTGACCCTCGGCCTTCATGGTCTGCAGGTGGTGGGTGCGGATCTTGGTTCGCTTCGGCGCCGATGCGGCGGTCGCGGATCCGTAGACAGAGTTCTCGGACATCAGCGTCCCTTTCGTGCCTCGAGGCCCAGTGCGGGTCCCCGGGTTGTGGGTGATGACACGTTCAGTCTGCCATCGAGGGCCGCGTCGGCGAACGGCCCGGCCGCGTGCAATCGGTCACATCGGGTTGTCGAGACATTCGGCATGATCGGCCCCGGAATGCGGGGCCGAACCTGCCCAATCCGTCACGAGCGGGCGGCCAGCGTCGAGACGATCTGCTCGAGCACCGAGTCCGGGTCGAGCCGCAGCTGGTGCCAGGTGAAGCGGAGCACGTGCCAGCCGGCGTTGACCAGGACGTTCTGGCGTCGGGCGTCGTGGTTGAACCGCGCCACGTCGCGGTGCCAGGCCCACCCGTCGACCTCGATCGCGACACGGGAGCGCACGAAGGCGACGTCGATCTCGTAGCCGCAGCTGTTCACGTGCGGGGTCCAGCCGGTCAGGCCCGCGGCGCGCAACAGGCGCGCCAGCATGCGTTCGGCCTCGGACGCGCCGCCCTCGCCGGCCGAGTGCAGCAGCCGGGCCGCCGCCGTCGTGCCGCGGCGTCCACGGTTTCGGTCGTGCACCATTTCCAGGACGGCCAGGCTGGTGTGCCGCTGCAGGGCCCGGTCCATGAGCACCGAGCCGTCCCGGAGTTCGACGGCCGCCTCCAGGACGGTGAGCGGCAGGTCGGTGACGCGCAGGCCCCGGACGGCGGCGAGGTCCGTCCAGTGCAGGTCGCGACGACGAACCCGGATCCTGGGACGGGCCGTGACGGAACGGGCACGCGGAATCGTGACCGCGTCGACCTCAGGAGCACGGTCGGTGAGGCCGAGCCACCAGGCGGCGCTGGTCCCGCAGGCGACGGCGCCGGGCCCGGCAGCGAACACGGCCGCCCGTAACCGCGCGGCCCGGGTGAGTTGACGGTCGGCCCGCAGGTACACGCCGGGATGGAGGCGGCGCCAGTGCCCGCTGCTCACCCGGCGGTCGACGGCGGTGCTGCTCATGCCCGTCGCAAGCGCCTGTCGCAGCGTGACGACGCCGTCCTGGCCCGCCATGACCGCGTGCACCGTGTCTGGGGCCATGTCGGGTTGGACGCCGATCGGGTTGCTCCCAGTTCCCGGTCGCGCCGGGTTCGGCAGGATCGGCCCCGGAATGCGGGGCGGATCCTGCCGAGAACGCGTCGACCAGCGGGTTCCGGCGGCCGTGGCACCATCGAGCCATGCCGCCTCGCCGTACCGTCCCCGTTTTCCTGGCCGCGGCCGCACTCGTGGCCACCCTGGCCGCCGGCTGCAGCGTGCCCGTCGACGGCGCGGCGACCGCCGGGGTAGGCGAGTCCGCGTCGGCTCAGGACGGGTCGTTCCGTCCGGGCGCCGGGGTGGTGCCGGCCGGGCTGGAGAGGTTCTACACGCAGGACCCGCAGTGGGGGTCGTGCGACGACTTCGTCACCGACGGCGCGCCGTTGGCGAGCCGGGTCGAGTGCACCCGGATCACCGTCCCGGTGAACTACGACGACCCCGCCGGCGAGACCGCGCAACTC
Organism: Rhodococcus sp. P4_F5; assembly: GCF_056401315.1. Classification (NCBI taxonomy): domain Bacteria; kingdom Bacillati; phylum Actinomycetota; class Actinomycetes; order Mycobacteriales; family Nocardiaceae; genus Rhodococcus; species Rhodococcus sp. P4_F5. The sequence goes on from NZ_JBFUJP010000052.1 coordinate 7,911, forward strand.
GCGGTCTCGCGCAGCCGGGCCACCGGCGACAAGATCGGATCGCTGCTGGTCAACCCGGGTGGTCCGGGCGCCTCGGGGCTCGGGCAGGCCAGCGTCGGGCTCGACACCGCGCTCGGGACCGGCTTCGACGTGGTCGGCTTCGACCCCCGCGGCATCGGCGCGTCCACCCCGCAGGTTCAGTGCCTGACCCCGGCCGAGGCGGACGCCGAGCGCACCGAGCCGCAGGTGGACATGAGTCCCGCCGGCATCGCCGCGATCGAGGACACCAACCGCGACTACGCGGACAAGTGCGCCCAGCGGTCCGGCACCAACCTGCTCGCCCATGTCGGCACCCGCGAGGTGGTCCGGGACATGGACGTGATCCGGTCCGTGCTCGGCGACGACAAGCTCAGCTACCTCGGCTTCTCGTACGGCACCCGGCTCGGGACGACCTACGCGGAGACCTTCCCGGGCAACGTCCGGGCCATGGTCCTCGACGGCGCGATCGACCCGGCGCAGGACCCGGTCGATTCGACGGTGCTCCAGGCCGCCGGGTTCCAGCAGGCGTTCGACGCGTTCGCCGCGGACTGCGTCGCCACCTCGCCGGACTGCCCGCTCAGCGCCGACCCGGCCCAGGCGGTCGCGCGGTTCCGGGCACTGGTCGACCCGCTCGTCGACCGGCCCGCGCAGACCACCGACCCGCGCGGGCTGAGCTACCCCGACGCGATCACCGGCGTCCAGCAGGCGCTGTACTCGCCGAACCTCTGGGGCTCGCTGCGCTCGGGCCTGTCCGCGCTGGGCGAGGGCCGCGGCGACACCCTGCTGCTGCTCGCCGACCTCTACGAGGGCAGGCAGGACGACGGCAGCTACAGCAACATCAACGACGCCTTCAACGCGGTCCGCTGCGTCGACGACCCGCCGGTGACCGACCGAGCGCAGAACGGCGCCGCGGACACCGCGTTCCGTCGGGCGGCCCCGTTCCTCGACGACGGCCGCGGCACCGGCAGYGCCCCGCTCGACATCTGCGGGTTCTGGCCGGTGCCGCACACCGGGACCCCGCACCCGGTCGACGCCAAGGACCTGCCGCTGGTCGTGGTGGTCTCGACCACCGAGGACCCGGCCACGCCGTACCAGGCCGGGGTGGACCTGGCCAAGCAGGTCGGTGGCGCGCTGATCACCTTCCGGGGCACCCAACACACCGTTGCGATGAGCGGTGTTTCCTGCGTCGACGACGCCGTCGTGGCGTACCTGACCGGGCTCGATGCACCCGCGGCGGACCTAACGTGTTCGTAACCGATTTCACGATGTAACACAGATTTAACGGGCCTTGCCTACTCTCGCGGACATGGATCGCCAGAAGGAATTCGTGCTTCGTACCCTCGAAGAACGCGACATCCGTTTCGTTCGACTGTGGTTCACCGACGTGCTCGGCTACCTCAAGTCGGTGGCGATCGCCCCCGCCGAACTCGAGGGCGCCTTCAGCGAGGGCATCGGTTTCGACGGTTCCGCCATCGAGGGCTTCTCCCGGGTGTCGGAGGCGGACACCGTCGCGATGCCGGACCCGTCGACGTTCCAGGTGCTGCCGTGGGCGCACAAGGACGGGGCCCAGCACTCGGCGCGGATGTTCTGCGACATCGCGAACCCCGACGGCTCCCCGAACTGGGCGGACTCGCGGCACGTGCTGCGCCGTCAGCTGAGCAAGGCCAGCGACGTCGGCTTCAGCTGCTACGTGCACCCCGAGATCGAGTTCTTCCTGCTCGAGAACGGGCCGATCGACGGCACCACGCCGATCCCGGCGGACAACGGCGGCTACTTCGACCAGGCCGTGCACGACTCGGCGCCGAACTTCCGCCGCCATGCCATCGACGCGCTCGAGTCGATGGGCATCTCGGTGGAGTTCAGCCACCACGAGACCGCGCCCGGCCAGCAGGAGATTGACCTGCGTTACGCCGACGCGCTGTCGATGGCGGACAACGTGATGACCTTCCGGTACGTGGTCAAGGAGGTCGCGCGGGCGGAGAACGTGCGCGCGACGTTCATGCCGAAGCCGTTCACCGAGCACGCCGGCTCCGCCATGCACACCCACATGAGCCTGTTCGAGGGCGAGAACAACGCCTTCCACAACCCCGACGACCCGATGCAGCTCTCGGACACCGGCAAGGCGTTCATCGCCGGCATCCTCGAGCACGCCAACGAGATCAGCGCGGTCACCAACCAGTGGGTGAACTCCTACAAGCGGCTGATCCACGGCGGCGAGGCGCCGACCGCGGCGTCCTGGGGTCCGTCGAACCGGTCCGCGCTGGTGCGGGTGCCGATGTACACCCCGAACAAGGCGTCGTCGCGACGCGTCGAGATCCGCAGCCCAGACTCGGCCTGCAACCCGTACCTCACCTTCGCGGTGCTGCTGGCCGCCGGCCTGCGGGGCATCGAGAAGGGCTACGAGCTGCCGCCCGAGGCCGAGGACGACGTCTGGTCGCTGACGTCCGCGGAACGCCGGGCCATGGGTTACAAGGAGCTGCCGGGCAGCCTCGACGAGGCGCTGCGGGAGATGGAGCGCTCCGAGCTGGTCGCCGAGGCCCTCGGTGAGCACGTCTTCGACTTCTTCCTGCGGAACAAGCGACGGGAGTGGGCGGAGTACCGGACCCAGGTGACGCCGTTCGAACTCAAGACCTACCTGGGCCTGTAGACGGATGGTCAAGCCTCCTACCGCACGGTCCGCGATTCCCGGCCCGGGCCGGCTCGGTCTGGTCGAACCGACGGCGCCGGCGGACCTCGCCACCCTCGGCTGGGTGAACCTCGACAGCGTCGAGCTGCTGTGGGCGCTCTCGCGGGCCGCCAACGCAGACCTGGCGCTGCGGTCGCTGGTCCGGATGCACGAGGGTCTCGGTGCCGGCTGGGCGGAACTCGACGCCGGGCTCCGCACCGACACCGGCCTGCGAGGACGCCTGTTCGGGGTGATCGGTGCGTCCAGCGCCTTCGGTGACCACCTGGCGGCCAACCCGGACGGCTGGCAGCTGCTGCGTGGGGACCTCGATCTGCCCTCGCACGCGGAGCTGACGGACGAGCTGCTCGCGGCGGTCGGTGCGACGCCGGACGCGAGCGCCTCGGAACTCAACCTGGTCTACCGGTCGACGATCATCGGTCCGGATGCCGTTGCGGCGCTGCGGAAGACGTACCGCGACCAGTTGATGGTGCTGGCCGCCGTCGACCTGGCGGCGACCGTGGAGAACGAGCGGGTGCCGCCGTACCAGACGGTGGGCCGGCAGCTCTCCGACATGGCGGACGCCGCGCTGACCGCGGCGCTCGCGGTCGCCGTCGCCACCATCTACCCGAACGGGCCCTGCACCGCCCGGCTCGCGGTGATCGCGATGGGCAAGTGCGGTGCGCGGGAACTGAACTACGTCAGCGACGTGGACGTGGTGTTCGTGGCGGAGCCGTCCGACGCGTCCACCAGCCGGCTCGCCGGCGAGTTGATGCGGGTCGGGTCCTCGGCCTTCTTCGAGGTGGACGCCGCGCTGCGGCCGGAGGGCAAGCGCGGCGAGCTGGTGCGCACCCTCGACTCGCACGTCGCCTACTACCAGCGCTGGGCCAAGACCTGGGAGTTCCAGGCACTGCTCAAGGCCCGTCCGGCGACCGGCGACCTGGCGCTGGGGCAGCGGTACGTCGACGCGCTCAGCCCGATGGTGTGGGGCGCGTCCGAGCGCGACGACTTCGTCACCGACCTGCAGGCGATGCGTCGCCGGGTGGAGTCGATGGTGCCCCCGGAACTGCGCGAGCGGGAGATCAAGCTCGGTCGTGGCAGCCTGCGCGACGTCGAGTTCGCCGTCCAGCTGCTGCAGTTGGTGCACGGCCGCGCCGACGAGTCGCTGCACGTCAAGAGCACGGTGGAGGCGCTGACGGCGCTCGCGGCCGGCGGCTACGTGGGCCGCGACGACGCCGCGAACCTCACCGCCTCCTACGAGTTCCTGCGGCTGATCGAGCACCGGCTGCAGCTGCAGCGGCTCAAGCGCACGCACACCCTGCCGCCGGCGGACGACGAGGAGGCACTGCGCTGGCTGGCCCGTGCGGCACACATGCGTCCCGACGGTCGCACCGACGCGCTCGGGGTGCTGGCCGCGGAGGTCAAGCGCAATTCGCACCGGATCCGCCGGTTGCACGCCAAGCTGTTCTACCGTCCGCTGCTGGAATCGGTTGCGCGCCTGGACAAGGACGCGATCCGGCTGAGCCCGGACGCGGCGATCCGGCAGCTGGCGGCGCTGGGCTACACCGCCCCGGAGAATGCGCTCGGACACCTCAAGGCGTTGACGGTCGGGGCCTCCCGCAAGGGTCGCATCCAGGCGTTGCTGCTGCCGACCCTGCTCGAATGGCTCAGCGACACACCGGATCCCGACGGCGGTCTGCTGGCCTACCGGCGGCTGTCCGAGGCGATGACGGATCAGGACTGGTACCTGCGGGTGCTGCGCGACGAGGGCGCGGTGGCGCAGCGGCTGATGATCGTGCTGGGCTCCTCGGCCTACATCCCGGACCTGCTGATCAAGGCCCCGGACGTGTTGCGGCAGTTCGCGGACGGCCCGAACGGTCCGCGTCTGCTCGACAGCGACCCGGACGAGGTGGCCCGGGGAATCCTGTCCTCGTCCGCCCGGTACGACGACCCGGGGCGGGCCGTGGCCGCGGCCCGGTCGCTGCGCCGGCACGAGCTGGCACGGGTGGCCTCCGCCGACGTGCTGGGGATGCTCGACGTGCCGCAGGTGTGCCGGGCGCTGTCCTCGGTGTGGTCCGCGGTGTTCGGCGCGGCGCTGGCCGCGGTGATCCGGGCCAGCGAGGCCGAGCGCGGCGCCCCGGCTCCGGCGTCGTTCGCGGTGATCGGGATGGGCCGGCTCGGCGGCGGCGAACTCGGCTACGGCTCCGACGCCGACGTGCTGTTCGTCTGCGATCCGAACCCCGGCGAGGACGAGATGCTCGCGGTCAAGTGGGCCAACGGCATCGCCGACCGGGTGCGCAAGCTGCTCGGCGCACCCAGCACCGACCCGCCGCTGGAGGTGGACACCGGGCTCCGGCCGGAGGGCCGCAACGGCCCGGTGGTGCGGACCCTCGCCTCGTACGAGGCGTACTACCGGCAGTGGGCGCAGGCCTGGGAGATCCAGGCGCTGCTGCGCGCGCACACCGTCGCCGGCGACGCCGACCTGGGGCTGCGGTTCCTGCGGATGATCGACGCGACCCGGTACCCCGAGGGCGGCGTCTCGGAGACCGCGGTCCGGGAGATCCGCCGGATCAAGGCCCGGGTGGACTCGGAGAGACTGCCCCGCGGCGCCGACCCGGCCACCCACACCAAGCTCGGCCGCGGCGGTCTGGCCGACGTCGAGTGGACCGTCCAGCTGATCCAGCTCCGGCACGCCCACGACGTGCCGTCGCTGCACAACACCTCGACCCTCGAGACGTTGGACGCGATCGGCGCCGCCGAGTTGATGAGCGAGTCCGACGTGGAGTTGCTCCGCGAGGCCTGGCTGACCGCCACCAAGGCGCGCAACGCGCTCGTGCTGGTGCGCGGAAAGCCGTCCGATCAGCTGCCGGGACACGGCCGGCTGCTGTCCGCGGTCGCGCAGGTGGCCGGCTGGGACGGCGACGACGCGGGGGAGTTCCTCGACAACTACCTGCGCGTCACGCGTCGGGCGAAGGCCGTGGTGGAGCGCACCTTCGGCGCCTGACCTGCGTAAACGGTGCTGCGGCGGTCCCGGGGTCGACGACCTCCGGGGCCGCGGCGCGTTTCGTCGAACACCAGAAACAGGTATGCCCCCGGGTAGTTCGACCGTGCCGGGTAACTGCACCCACCAGGCAATCTGTCATTCATCACAGCGGCCCCCGCAGAAGCGTTGGCCGAACCGGATGAATGGAGAACGGTTTCGTGGCAAATCACAAGTCTGCGCGGGGTAGTCGGTTGGCCGGATCGGTCCGAGGTGTTCTGGTCGCCGGAGCGGTCGCCGCGGGAGCGGTGGTCCTGACCGCCACCCCCGCCCTGGCGCAGCCGATCAACATCCCCGGTATCGGCGCCATCGAGATTCCGGGCCAGCTGCCCGCCGCGCCGCAGTCGCCCTCGGCGCCGTCCGTGGCCCCCGCGCCGCTCGCGTCCTCGCACGGCACCCAGGCGTTGCGGGCAGCCGAGTCCAAGCTCGGGTCCCCGTATGTGTGGGGCGCGACCGGACCGAACTCGTTCGACTGCTCCGGGTTGGTCCAGTGGGCGTACAAGCAGGTGGGCATCTCGGTTCCGCGGACCACCTACGACCAGGCGAACGCCGGGTCCCCGGTGTCCAAGAATGCCCTGCAGCCCGGTGACGTCGTGCTCTTCAACGGCGCGGAGCACGTCGGGATCTACCAGGGCAACGGCCGGGTGGTGCACGCCCCCACCGCGGGCCAGCCGGTCAAGAGCACGCCGGTGGACGCGATGCCGTTCTACTCGGCGCGCCGGTTCTGAAACCCCGCTCTGTGCGAGGTCGCGGGCCGCATGATCGCGCCGGAGGCCGCCGTCCCGCACGGCCGCCGCGACCGCACCGACCCGCTGGTCGAACTGCAGTCGCGACCGGCCGTGCGGTAGCGGGACTCGACCCGCCGATCAGCGCTCCTCGGGGGGGAGCCAGGACTTCCCGATGATGCCGTCCGCCGACGATGTCACCGATCCCGTGCCAAACCTCAACAGGAGGTCGAGGACGTTCCCCGGGCTGCCCAGGCTGCCGATCCTGCTGCTCGAGTACGCCGGGTCCGCGTCCAGATCCACGATTTCATCAAACGGGGCGATGAGGTCAGTCCGTCCGTCGGCGTCATCGCACCAGACCACGACCATGTAGCTGCCGTTCGGCATCCGCGGCGTGGAATATTGGCCATCGCCCGGATTTGTCCGGAGGTAAATGAGGCCGCCCGTATCCGACTCTGCCCCGGGGACCATGTTCGGGACGATGTTCGTCACGCCGACTCCACAGCTGGCCAGGGTCGGCGAGCCCACTCCGGAGACCTTGACGGTGATCACGTTGTCGTTGGTCGTCACGGCGGCGGTGCCGGTGACGGCGGCTGAACCGATGGCGGGGGTCGCGATCGCCGCCAGGGCGGCCAGGCCGGCGACGGCGCCCATACGGGCGATGCTCTTGCTGAGTCTCAACACGTGTGTCCATTTCTTCGATGACGGTCGTCGTTCGGGACGGTGCGCGGACGCGCAGGCCATCAGCCACAACCGGGTGACCCCGGAGATGAAGTTGTCGTGGTGGTGATACCAGCCCGCGGCCTTCGTGGTGCGGAACTTCCGTGAAAGGCGCTGGGGGATCAGGGTTCTGATCAGCGGGTCCTCGTCGCGGGGGACTACCCGGGGCCTGAGCGTGCGACGACCCGGACACGTCGGAGCGGATGTTCCCGTCGAACAACTTTGTGCGACAGCCGAGTTGACCATCGGCACCGGGGCCGGCGACACGGGTCTGGTTTCGGGCACGAGAGTGATCACACCGCACCCCGCTGCGGTTGTCCCCGGTGAGAACTACCGGGATCCGGCGGGTTGGTACCCGGTGGTCTTTACTGATTCGTCGCGTTTGTCCGGGCGTCGGCGGATACCATCTGCCGCTATGGGCAGTGCCACCCGGATTCGCGGTGAGGTTCGGCGTGACGCTGTGATCGTCGGCAGGGCGCGTCACCTCGCCGATCTCGCCGCGTGTGCTCGCCGAGCGCGCGCCGGCGAGGGCCAGGTGGTGGTGCTCGAGGGGGAGTCCGGCTTCGGAAAGACCGCGCTTGTGGATGCCTTTCTCGCCGGCGAGTCCGGCTGGATCACCGCGACCGCGGTGGCAGACGACGGCGAGTGTGCGGTCACCTACGGGGTGATCGAGCAGATCGCCGACGAACTCGCGCACGCGGGCGCCGCCGACGCCGCCGATGTCGACGTGCGGGACATCGGGATTCGCCAGGTCGCGGCGTCCGTGGTCGCCGCTCTGGACGCGGCCGGCGGCCCGGTGTGCATCGTCGTCGACGACGCGCAGTGGGTGGACGACGACTCGGCCGGCGTGCTCATGCTGCTGGCGCACGCCGTTCGCCGCCGCGCCGTGCTGCTGGTGATCTCTGCACGATGCGACGCATCCCCGCTGCTCAACCGGGTGCGCCGCCTCGCGTCCGGCCCGGGACGCGGGGCCGTCGTGCACGTCGGCGCGCTGTCGCCGCATGAGGTGCGGGAACTGGTGGAGGTCTCGCTCGACACCGACTACTCGCTGCGCTCGGCGACCACGTTGGCGGCATACACGCAGGGCTGCCCGCTAGACATCCATGCCGCTGTCAAGGCGTGCGGTGGGGATCCGGCACGCGCACACGATCAGCTGATGCGATACGTACCGGACCTGGTCGAATCGCTGAGGGCGGTCTTGTCGCAGGTCACGGACTCCTGCCGTCGGGGAATCGAGGTGATGGCGGTGCTCGACGCGCCGACGTCGGCCGCCGATCTCGACGCCGTGGCGGTGCGGCTCGGCGGCCTCGTCGACGTGCCCGCCGCGATGGATGTCCACCTGCTGGAGATCGAGAACGCGCGGGGCGTGCTGACCGTGCGGCCCCTGCACGCCAGGGTGCGCGACGCGGTACTGGCGTCGATGGACCGCGGTGCGATCCGGAGGGTGCACGCGTCGATCGCCGACGTCGCGATCGGTCCCCGAGCGCTGTTGCACCGGGCCGCCGCATGCGCTGGCGGGAGCGAAGAGCTGGCTGCACACCTGGAGGAACAGGCGTCGGGCGCACGTGCCCATGGAGATCTCGACCGTGCGGTCGAGTACGGGTTGTGGGCCACCCGGCTGACCACGGATCCCGGTGCCTACCCACGTCGGCTGGTGGCCTGCGCCGCGAGTTCCGTTGCCGGACGGCACCTACGGGTGTTCGACGAGCTGGTGAACGGTCTCGAGTCGTTGGCTCCGGCCCCCGACCGTGACCTGCTGCTCGCGTTTTCACAGCTCCGGCGTGGTGACAACGACGCCGCGCGCGCGCGGGCCGCGTCGGCGTTGTCGACGGACCTGCGTGGGGATCCGGCCTCGACCGCGCTGCGGATCGTCGTCACCTGCGGGCTGGCGTCCGCGCTGGCCGTGGTGGGTGAGATGGGCGAGGTGGCGACCCTGTGCGACGTCCTCGAACGGGACCTCGCGGTGCTCGCCGCGGTGCGATCCGCGGACCGCGCCGACGACGGCATTCCCGTCGACCTGTTCGGTCGGGAGGTGGAGCTGTCGGCGCTGCGCAGCGCCGTCGCGCACTACACCGAGGGCATCGCGGTCCATCGGTCGCCGGTGGCGGAGCTGCTCGACGCACTCGCACCGGGGCGCTACGACCGCCGGCACGCGATCGCGCTGGTCACGCGGGGAACCTTGCTGCACAAGGACGGTCAGTTGCACCGAGCCGCGGAGGACCTGACGTCGGGCCTGAGCCTGATCGCCGACGACTCGTCGTGGATCGCCCAGCAGGGCCGCATCGAGCTCGCGATGGTCCAGTTCCGGCTCGGATCGTGGGACGACGCACAGGCCAACGCCGCCGACGCACTCGACTTCGCACTCGACCTGGGCGACCCGTGGTCGACCGCGGCGGCGTACGCGGTCGCCGCGTTGGTGCCCGTCGGTCGCGGAGACCTCGCGGTCGCYGAGCGCCGGCTCGGGCTCGCGCACGCGGCGTTGTCCCGGTCCGGGACGCTGGTGGCCTATCGCGTGATCGCCCTGGTCGAGATGATGCTCGCCCTCGCCCGCCGCCGACCCGAGCGTGCGCTGACTGCGATGCAGGCGTACCGCGTCCACGCGGATCTGGGCGACCGGGTGGGCAACTGGGATGCCGCCGAGGCCGTGGCGCTCCTGGAGTTGGGGCGCATCGGCGAGGCCGTCGCGGCACTCGACAGGTTCGAGCGCACCGACGCCGAGTACCTGCTGGTCCGCGGTGCGGTGTCGTTCATGGCGGGCGACCGTGACCAGGCCGCGCGCCAGTTGCGCGGCGCGCTCGCGGCGCTGGACGACGACTCGTCGGTGATCGTCAGGGGCGTGACCTGGCACCGGGTCGGGATGTTGCTGGCGGTGGACGGTGAACCGGAGGCCGGCCGGGCGCTGATCCGCCGGGCCCGGGACCTCTACGACCGCCTTTCGGCGGCGACGTGGCTCGCCGAATGCGAGGCGGATCTGCAGGCCCTCGGCGCTGCCCCGAATGCGCCGTCGACCTCGCAGAATGCCTCGTCCGAGACGCCGCTGACCGTGCGTGAGCACCAGATCGCGCTGCTGGTCGGCGACGGCCTGACCAACCGAGAAGTCGCGGAGAGGCTGACCCTGTCGATCCGGACCGTGGACTTCCACCTGCGCAACGTGCTGCACAAATTGGGCTTCGGGTCTCGGCGACGGTTGCGGGCCTGGGTCGCCGCGACGGCGACGTCGCAGACGGTGCCGGGCATGGGCGAGGACGCCGCCTCGGGCGAGCCGCACCGCTCACGCTTCCGAACGCTCGTACTGGGTGTCGGCGGCGCGGACAATTCCAGCGACGAGAAGTAGCTGCGTAGGGACTTCGAAAGAGGTTGTAACGCAGTGTGATTCATGACCGATTGGTAGCTCGCTCGGGTTGGCTCCCGAAGTGTCGGTCGCAGTGGGCTTTTCGATTCCGCTGACAGGACCACCTTCGCTGTGGTGATCATGTTCGCGTCCCCGCCCCCCAGAATCGCTGGAGCGTTGTCGCGCGGGAACTCAAGTCCTACTGAAGAGGAGATCTCTGTGAGGATTGATTCGAATCGGCGAAACATGCACTCGGACACCAGGTCCAGATGGAGACGCCGAGCCCTGGTCACGCCGCTTTTCGCGCTGGTGACGATGGCAGGCATGGTGGGGACCTCGGGTGCCGTGCCAGTGGGTGTGCCGGTGCTGCCCGGCGGGGAGATCGTGGGGGCCGGGGACAACACCTACGGGGCGGTGACCCCGCCCGCGGTCCCGGCGGGTCAGACGTTCACCGCGGTGGACACGAACGGACGGTTCTCGATCGCGCTGACCTCGGACGGGCAGGTCCACGGGTTCGGCCTGAACCAACTCGGGATGTTCGAGTTCCCGCCGCTGCCGGCGGGGCAGGAGTACACCGCTGTATCGGCGGGCGGTGCGTACACCCTGCTCCTGACCTCGGCGGGCCAGATTCTCGGCACTGGCACCAACGACAGGGGGCAGCGAGTCGCCCCGCCGCTGCCCGAGGGGCAGACGTACAGGGCGATCTCCGCTGGCTTCACCCATTCCCTGGCGCTGACCTCGACCGGTCAGGTCGTCGCGTTCGGCAACAACGCCAGCGGCCAGACCGACGTGCCGCCGCCGCCGCCGGGACAGACCTACACGGCGGTCGCGGCGGGCAACTGGCATTCGCTCGCGCTGACCTCGGGCGGTCAGGTGGTTGCCTGGGGTTCGCTGCCCCAGGATCAGGCGGTCCCGGCGGCCCCCGCCGGTCAGACGTACACGGCGATCTCCGCGGGCACCTTCCATTCGGCGGCGCTGACCTCGACCGGGCAGGTCGTGGCGGTGGGTGAGAACACGAAGGGGCAGCTGGACATCCCGGCTCCGCCGGAGGGTCGCAAGTACACGGCGGTCGCCGCCGGTAGTGGCACCACGCTGGCGATTCACGGCGTGGACGCGCCGCCGGACCCCGGAACGGGATCGCTGGACTCGCTGGGTGGTTCGCTGACCGACCTGTTCGGCTCGTTGAGCTGACGGTAGCGATCAGTTTGCGGGCCGGTTGTGGTGACCCTTCGGCACGACGTACCGGAGGGTTCGCGACCGGCCCGCGCTGCGACCCGGCCCGCAGCCTGGCCGACGAGCGGGCCCTCAGCTTGTCGGGTCCAGCGCCACCTTCACCGACACCTGTCCCGCGTCGTTGCGGGTACTGACGGCATGGCCCGGGCGATCGACCCCCGCCCGGGTGACGGTGACCCGGGCGCCGTCACCGAGAAAATTGCGCCACCAGTTCTTCTTGTCGGGCAGGGCGACCCCGACGACGAGTTCGTTCCCCTTCTGGGTGGGTGTCACCGGCAGGCTGAAGGTCTTGCCGGACCGGCGTCCGGTGTAGGTGATCACGACCATCGACCGGCCGAGGACCTTCGCGAGCACCGGGATCTTCATGGCCGCGACGACCACCTTGTTCGTTGCGGCAGAAACCTTCTGGAACGTATTCAATCGACTCTCCTTTTGCGGGCGCCGCCCGCGGACCGGGGCGGCAAGTTGCGCGGGCACCGATTCTCGAGACAGAAATTGGACAGGTTGAGATGTCGAGATGAGTATCGGTCATTTCCCGAATTGTCGAGACGGACTTCGCATCACGGCTTAACTCTCCGTCGGCGACCCCGTGCCGGATCTCCGTGTCGGGTGCACCCGACTCGGGTCGCCCTGGCTGAGCCGCCTCGCCTGGTCGACGCATGCATCTCCCACTACTTGTTATTGGTTGTCATTTCCATTTAATGTCTGCGGTGCGGGTCGGGAAGGATTCGGCACCGCTCCATCAGCACAACCATGCGGAAAGGCCAACAATGGAGTTCGATCAGTTCATCAGCCTGCTCAGCGCCCTGGGAGACTTCGGCGCACTGCTCAGCGGCGCGGGAGACGTCATGAGCGGGTCGGCGTCGCTCGCGGGCAGCGCCGGCGGCGCGCAAGCCTGACGGTCGGCTGGACAGGAGAAGGGGCGCACCCGCAGTCGGCGGGTGGGCCCCTTCTCCTGGAACCGTCCCGGCCATCCGGCGGCCAGTCTCTCCGAGAGTGTCATCGGCAGTGTTCTCGCAGGTGCTCGACTCAGTTCTCGGCGACTGCGGCATCAGTCGACGGCGGTGACGAAACCCTTGTCCACCAACCACTGTCGGGCCACGTCGGCCGGCTCCTGGCCCTCCACGTCGACGCGCCGGTTCAGCTCGGTGATCTCCTCGTCGGTCAGCTCCGCGGAGATCGGCGCCATCACCTCCGCGACCTGCGGGTGCTCCTGGGCGAAGCCCTCACGCATGATCAGCGCCGGGTTGTACTTCGGGAAGAACGAGCGGTCGTCGTCGAGCAGCACCAGATCCAGCGCGATGATGCGCCCGTCGGTGGTGAACACCTCGCCGAACTTGCACTGGGTGCCGTCCGCGGTGGCCTGATAGATGATGCCCGTCTGCAGGATCTGCTTCTGCGCCTTGGCCGGATCGAAGTCGTACGCCGCGGCCATGCCGGGATAGCCGTCCTGGCGGACGTTGAACTCGGTCTCGACGCAGGTGGTCGCCGCGGCCGGGTCGCGCTTGACCAGGTCGGCGTACTCGGACAGCGTCCGCACCCCGGTGGCCTCGGCGGTGGCCCGGCTGGTGGCCAGGGCGTAGGTGTTGTTCATCGGTGCGGGGTCGGTCCACACCAGGCCGTTGCGGGCGAGGTCCTCGTCGCGCACCGCCTCGAACTGTGCGGTGGGGTCGGGGATCGGGTGCTCGTGGCCCAGGTAGTTGATCCAACCGGTGCCGGTGTACTCGTAGGTGACGTCGATCTGGCCGTGGACCTGCGCGTCGCGGGTGCTGTTGGATCCCTGGATGTTGGTGAGGTCGCGGATGTCCGCGCCCGCCGCGGACAGCGCGAACTCGATCATGTACCCGAGGATGATCTGCTCGGTGAAGTCCTTGGAGCCCACCGTGATCGGCACGCCCTCCAACTCCTCGACCGGGGTGATGGAGCCGGGCCCCACCTTCAGCGGCAGCGCACTGCCGGACTCGAGCCCGCACGAGGCGAGCGCGGCGGCGGCTGCCGCGACCGCCAGATACGTCGCGGTCTTGCGTAACAGGGTGCTCCGCAGGCGGGCCATGTCAACGCAGCCCCTTCGGGCCGAGGTAGACCTCGGCCAGGGCGCCGAGCCAGTCGACCAGCAGCGCCAGCGAGACGGCGAGGACGGCGCCGACGACCAGGGTCACGTTGTCGCGCAGCTTGTATCCCGTGTCGATGAGGATGCCGAGCCCGCCGGCGCTGACCAGGAAGCACAGCGTCGCGGTGCCGACCGCCAGCACCAGCGACGTGCGCAGGCCGGCCAGGATGTACGGCACGGCCATCGGGAACTCGACGCGGCGGAGCACCGTGCGCGCGGACATGCCCTGGCCGCGACCGGCGTCGATCAGCGCGGGATCGACCTGCTGGTAGCCGAGGATCGTGTTGCGCAGCACCGGAAGTAGCGAGTAGAAGGCGATCGGCAGCACCCCGATCCAGAATCCGGTGGTCCGGGTCGCGAGGTAGAACAGCACCAGCAGGCCGATGGCCGGGGCGGCGGCACCGATGTTCGCGATGCCGACGAACACCGGCGCCAGCCGGGTCCAGCCCGGCCGGGTGAGCAGCGTGCCCAGCGGCACCGCCAGCACCAGCACGATCACCACCACGGCCACGGTGATCAGCACGTGCTGCCAGGTCAGGGTCGCCAGATTGGCGACGCTGATGCTGGCCTGCTGAGTGGCGGTCAGGTCGCGACTGAACGCCCACACCAGGACGCCACCGGCCAGGAGGAACACCAGCACCGGCTGGGCGAGCAGGCGCATCCGTTCGGCGCGGCGCTCGGCGGCATGGTCGACGACGGCCGCATCGGTGGCGGCGATGCCCGCACCGTCGGCCGCCTCCGGCGCGGGGCCCAGTGGGAAGGTGTCGGTGCTCACGGGGCCGGCTCCTCGGGAGCCCGGTGCGCCCCACCAGGCTCGTCGACGTCTGTCGGGTCCGGGCCGGACGCGTCGTCGTGGTCGTCCGCGTGCTCGTCCCGCAGCTGTCGCAGAGTGTCGACCAGGGTGTCGATGGTGATGAGGCCGGCGTACTCGCCGTGCATGCCCGTCACCACCGTGGACGCGCTGGACTCGGCGAGCAGGGCTTCGAGGGCATCCTGCAGCGTGGACTGCACCGAGACGATCTCGCCGACCGGATCGCCCACGTCGCGAAGCGAATTCACGGTCGCCAGGTGTGCGGGGGAGACCCAGCGGACGGGGCGGTCGCGGGCGTCGAGGATCAGGCCCCACTGCCGCTTGCGGGCGAGCAGGGCCCGGCGCATCTCGTCGACGGAACCGTCCTCGTGGGCGGTCGGGCAGTGGATCAGCCGCACGTCCCGGACCCGGCTGAGCGTCAGCTGCTTGAGGGAGGCGTCGGCCCCGACGAACCCGGCGACCATCTCGTTGGCGGGGTTCGCCAGGATCGCCTCCGGTGTGTCGTACTGCATGATGTGAGACTGGCTGCCCAGCACCGCAATCCGGTCGCCGAGCTTGACGGCCTCGTTGAAGTCGTGGGTGACGAAGACGATGGTCTTGCCGAGCTCGGACTGCAGCCGCATCAACTCGTCCTGCAACAGGCCCCGGGTGATCGGGTCCACGGCGCCGAACGGCTCGTCCATCAGCAGCACCGGCGGGTCCGCCGCCAGCGCGCGGGCAACCCCGACGCGCTGCTGCTGCCCGCCGGAGAGTTGGCGCGGGAAGCGATCCCGGTAGGTGTCGGGGTCGAGGCCGACGAGGTCGAGCATCTCGTCGGTGCGTTCGGCGATGTGCTTGCGGTCCCACCCCATCAGCCCGGGCACGGTCGCGACGTTCTTGGCGACCGTCAGGTGCGGGAACAGGCCCGCCTGCTGGATGGAGTAGCCGATGCCGCGGCGCAGTTGGTCGGGGTCGATCGACAGCGCGTCCTGGCCGCCGATGGTGATCCGTCCCGACGACGGCTCGATCAACCGGTTGATCATCCGCATGGTGGTGGTCTTCCCACATCCGGAGGGCCCGACGAACACCACCGTCTCGCCGGCGGGGATGGTCATCGAGACGTGGTCGACCGCGGCGTCCGCCTGGCCGGGGTAGCGCTTGACCACGTCGTCGAGGACGATCTCGACCCCGTGCGTGCTGCTGTGCTGCGCGGCGGTGTCGTCGCGCGATGCGGTGTCGGTCAACGGATCCCCCTCGAGGTGGTGAGTCGGCCGAGCAGGACGTAGAGCGCGTCCAGGATCAGGGCCAGGATGACGATGAGCACGGTCCCGGTCAGGGCCTGGGGCACCGCGGTCGGGCTGCCGACCCGGGAGAGGCCGGAGAAGATCAGGTTTCCCAGGCCGGGGCCCTTGGCGTAGGCGGCGATGGCGAGGATGCCCATCAGCATCTGGGTACTGACCCGCATGCCCGCCAGGATGGCGGGCCACGCGAGCGGCAACTCGATCCGGCCGAGCACGCGGAGCCGGTTCATGCCGACGCCCCGGGCGGCGTCGGTGACGGCGGGGTCGACGGAGGCCAGGCCGATGATCGTGTTCCGGATGATCGGCAGCAGCCCGTAGAGCACCAGCGCCGTGACGGTCGGACGCACGCCGAGACCGAGGATCGGGATGAGCAGGCCCAGCAGGGCGAACGAGGGCACCGTGAGGATGGTGCTGGCCAGGCCGGTGGCGACGGCGGAACCGATTGGGCTGCGGTACACCAGGATGCCGATGCCGACGGCGACGATCGTCGCGATCAGGACCGACTGCACCACCGCGCTGACGTGCAGGTACGAGTCGGTGAGCAGCTGGCTACGGCGCGCGGACATGAAGTCCCACCAGGCCTGGAAGTCCAACCGGACACCCCCGTTCGCACACCGACTGCGTCGTCTCGGCACCGGCCGCGCGTCCCGGAATGTCGGTTTCCGTGCCGTCGGCCGGTCTGCGTTCCGTTCCCACCTTGCTCTTCGGACGGTTGGCGGCGCAAACAATTCGCCGATCGTGGCGTGTCGGGTTCCGGTGTCCCCGGCGCCCGCGACAGCAGAGCGGGAGGTCGCGGTCGTTCTGGGCTCGGAAGATTCGAAGCATCTCGCCGAGCGGGTCCCAATGTGAGTGTGGAAGCGGCAGATCCGTGTGGCGGCTGGATGCATCAGCTCCCTCGGCGCGTACCGCGTCGCGCCCTGATGACCGATCCGCACGCGGCGCACACGTGACCGAAGACCGTGAATCCATGGCCTGCGGTTGGTCCACGTTGCTGGCATGCTTCGGGGTGGTCGGGATGGTGGGACAGGCGACTGGATTCAGCTGCACTACGGACAGGACAGTCGAGTCTCTGACGAGCAGGAGTTGACATGAAGACATGGTCGACGACAAGTTCTTCCCGGATCGCTCGTGGCTGGGCGCGACGATCCGGTGTGATGATGCTCGGTGGCGGGGTGGCCGTGGCCGGGTTGGTGGCGGTGGCGCCCGTTGCGGCGGCCGACATCGTGATCGGCACCTGCACGATCGTTTCCAGTCCCACCCCGGCCAATCACACGGTCTGCCCCGGCGCTGACCTGTCCGGCGCTGACCTGTCCGGCCTGGACCTGTCCTACGCAGAGTTGTCCGGCGCGAACTTCGTCGCTACGGACCTGTCCGGCGCAAACCTGACCGAAGCGGACCTGAAGAACGCAACTCTCGGCCAGGACGTGGGGCTGACCATCCTGACCAATGCGAACCTGACCGGTGCGGACTTCACCGGGACGCAGCTGAGCCCCGGAAACCAGACCGCGCAGGCGGGCCCGGGCGGCACCGCGACGGTCTCCTGGGTCGATCCCACGACGGTCTATGGCTATGACGTCACGTTCGGACCCTGCACCCCTGCGTCGGGAAGCGTGTTCTCTGTGGGAACGACGGAGGTCACCTGCAATGTGAGCACCGCCGTGGGTGGTCCGGGCACCCTCACCTTCGACGTCACCGTCGATCCCTTCGGTGACGCCCCCACCATCTCGGGCACGCCGTCGGCGGGCACGGTCGGCGTCGCGTACAACTTCGCGTTCACGGTCGCCGGCACCCCGGCCCCGACGGTGACCACGACGGACCCGCTTCCTGCCGGAATCGCCCTGTCCGCTGCGGGTGTGCTGTCGGGGACGCCCACCGTGGCGGGGTCGTTCCCGATCACCGTCACCGCGAGCAACGGCGTGACGCCGGATGCCACCACCGACGTGACCGTCGAGATCTCACCCACTTCGCCGAACGGTTCGCTTCAAGACCTGTTCGGCAGCTAGCGGGCTGTTCGCCAACTGGCGCGCACCTGTGGCCAGACGCAGACGAGTCCGCACGAGCCGCGTAAGTGATTGCGGCTCGTGCGGACTCGTTGCGGACTAGCGAAGTGCTGAACGCCTCAACACACTGGTCAAGGCGTTAGCCGGCTCACACGTCGTAGTAGAGCTCGAACTCGTACGGGTGCGGCCGCAGGTTGACCGGGGCGATCTCCTGCTCGCGCTTGATCGAGATCCAGGTCTCGATCAGGTCGGTGGTGAACACGCCACCCTCGGTGAGGTACTCGTGGTCCTGCTCGAGGCGGTCGATGACCGTGGACAGGTTGGTGGGGGCCTGCGGGATGTTGCGGGCCTCCTCCGGCGGGAGCTCGTAGAGGTCCTTGTCGACCGGCGCCATCGGCTCGATCTTGTTCTTGATGCCGTCCAGGCCGGCCATCATCTGCGCGGCGAAGTTCAGGTACGGGTTGCCCGAGGAGTCCGGTGCGCGGAACTCGATGCGCTTGGCCTTCGGGTTGTTGCCGGTGATCGGGATGCGCACGGCCGCGGAGCGGTTGCGCTGGCTGTACACCAGGTTGATGGGGGCCTCGTAGCCCGGCACCAGACGGTGGTACGAGTTGATCGTCGGGTTGGTGAACGCCAGCAGCGACGGCGCGTGGTGCAGGATGCCGCCGATGTAGTGGCGCGCCATGTCGGACAGGCCCGCGTAGCCGGACTCGTCGTGGAAGAGCGGCTTGCCGTCCTTCCACAGCGACTGGTGCACGTGCATGCCCGAGCCGTTGTCACCGAAGAGCGGCTTCGGCATGAAGGTCGCGGACTTGCCGTGCTGCCAGGCGGTGTTCTTGACGATGTACTTGAACAGCTGCAGGTCGTCGGCCGCGGCGAGCAGCGTGCCGAACTTGTAGTTGATCTCCTGCTGGCCGCCGGTGCCGACCTCGTGGTGGCCGCGCTCGAGCTCGAAGCCCGCGTTCTGCAGGTTGGTCGAGATCGCGTCGCGCAGGTCGACGTAGTGGTCGTACGGGGCGACGGGGAAGTAGCCGCCCTTGGCGCGGACCTTGTAGCCGAGGTTCGGGCTGCCGTCGGGGTTGCGGTCGGCGCCGGTGTTCCAGGCGCCGGAGACGGAGTCCAGCTCGTAGAACGCGTGGTTCATGCCCGAGTCGTAGCGGACCGAGTCGAAGATGTAGAACTCGGCCTCGGCGCCGAAGTACGCGGTGTCGGCGATGCCGGTGCTGGCCAGGTACTCCTCGGCCTTGCGGGCGACGTTACGCGGGTCGCGGCTGTAGGCCTCCCGGGTGAACGGGTCATGCACGAAGAAATCGATGTTCAGCGTCTTCGCGGCGCGGAACTGGTCGACGCGGGCGGTGCTGACGTCGGGCAGCAGCATCATGTCCGACTCGTGGATCGACTGGAATCCACGCACCGAGGAGCCGTCGAACGCCAGGCCGTCCTCGAAGACGTCCTTGTTGAACGCGCTGGCCGGGATGGAGAAGTGCTGCTGAACGCCCGGCAGATCGGTGAAGCGAATGTCGACGTACTCGATGTTCTCGTCGGCAATGAACTTGATGACCTCTTCGGCCGTGCTGAACGCCACGCTTGTGCTCCTTCAGTTGGGTCCCAGCCAGTGTTGATTGCGGCGGGTTTGCGTCGAGGGTGACGGTAGGGAACCGGTGTTGCCCAACAATCAAGGTTATGTTTCGCCAGTGTTACACGTCGCGTATTACGACGCAGGTCACATCCGCGAGGGCGTGTCGGTGAGCTCGGCGGATCCCGCCTATCCTTGAGGTCATGTCACGCATGACCGGATCCTGGCTCTCTGGCCCCTCTGCGGCCCTCCCCAAGGGTGCGGACGGCACCGAGGACCGCTACCGCGGCGAACGGCTCGGCCTGCCGGAGTCCGGTCCGGGGTCGCTGGTGAGCACGTCCCGACGGCTCGGGGCGTTCATGGTGGACTGGCTCATGGGCGGCGGCGTCGCGCTGCTGATCCTCGGCGGCGACCTGTACTCCGGCATGCTGGGCACCGTCATCCTGGGGGTGTGGTTCGTCGTCGGCGTCGTGACGGTGACGCTGTTCTCCTTCACCCCCGGCCAGTTCGTGGTCGGCCTGCAGGTGGCCCGGGTGGACGCGGCGGTGCCCGTCGGCATCGTGCGGGCCCTGGCCCGGCAGGTGCTGCTGGTGTTCGTGGTGCCCGCGCTGATCACCGACACGGACGGCCGCGGCATGCACGACCGCGCCACCGGTACCGCGCTGGTGCGCTCCCGGTAGTCGCACGGCGTCAGACCCGGAACGAACGAAGGGCACCTGCGCGGACGGAGCAAATCTGTCCGGGCAGGTGCCCTTCGTCTGTGTGGCGAGCCGGGAACGGGCTCGGCTCACCGGCGGCTCAGCGTCGACGCATGGTGCGCTGGACGCTCTTCATCTTGGCGCCTGCGGGCATCGGACCCTTCGGCATCGCGGGACCGCTGCGCTTGCCCAGTGCCGAGAGGCGCGACTCGATGGTGTCCATCCGCTTGGTGTCGATGTTCTTGGGCAGCTTGGACAGGTACTTCTGCAGCTGCGCGAGGGGGACCTGGCCCTCGTCGTTGCCGATGACGATCTCGTAGATCGGGGTGTCGCCGACGAGTCGCGCGGTCTTCTTCTTCTCCTGCGCGAGCAGGGTCTTCACCCGCTGGGGCGCACCCTCGCCGACCAGGATGACGCCGGGACGCCCGAGGACCCGGTGCACCGCGTCGAGCTGGGTGGTGCCGGCGATCGCATTGCTGACCCGCCAGGAGCCCTGCAGGTTGTCCAGCGCCCACGCCGCCGCGCCCGCCTGGCCGTCCGCCTTGCGGTAGACGCTCTTCTGCACCCGTCGGCCGAAGATCACGAACGCGAGCAGCGCGCCGAGCATGATGCCGATCGGCAGCAGGAACCACTGGACGTTGAAGATCAGTCCGACCAGGAAGAATGCCACGGCCAGGCCGATCACCGAGCCGATCATCAGCGGCAGGAGGAGCTTGTCCTCCTTGCGCTGCATCTGGAACGCCTGCCAGAGCTGGCTCCTGCGCTCCTTCGATGCCTGCTTACGGACCGCTTTCGCGGCCGCCTTCGCCTCTTTGGTGGGTTTGCCCTTGCCGTTCGCCATAGCTCACAGGATACGTCCCTGGCGAGGCGTCGAGCGCACCCGTCCGGTGGTCGAGCCCCGGTGGCCTGCCCGCGGTGGTGCGGTCAGGCGCGCGCCGCGAGGCGCTCCATCAGCGAACTGGCCTCCTGCGAGGCGCTGCCGCCCTCGGCGAGGTGGGCCTGGCCCTCGGGCAGCGCGCGCCCGTGGTGCGCCATCGCCTGCGCGTAGAGGCGGCCGGCCCGGTACGAGGAACGGACCAACGGGCCCGCCATCACGCCGGCGAAGCCGAGCTCGGTGGCGAACTCGGAGTGGTCGACGAACTCCTCCGGCTTGACCCAGCGCTCGACGGGATGGTGCCGCGGCGACGGGCGCAGGTACTGGGTGATGGTGATGATGTCGCAGCCGGCCTCGTGCAGGTCCACCATCGCCTGCTGGACCTCTTCGGGGGTCTCGCCCATGCCGAGGATCAGGTTGGACTTGGTGACCAGGCCGAAGTCGCGGGCGGCGGTGAGCACACCGAGCGAACGCTCGTACCGGAACGCCGGCCGGATCCGCTTGAAGATCCGCGGCACCGTCTCGAGGTTGTGCGCGAGCACCTCGGGGCGCGACTCGAAGACCTCGGCGAGCAGGTCCGGCTTGCCGTTGAAGTCGGGGACCAGGTTCTCCACGCCGGTGCCCGGGTTGAGCTCGTGGATCTGGCGGACGGTCTCCGCGTAGAGCCACGCGCCGCCGTCGGGCAGGTCGTCGCGGGCGACGCCGGTGATGGTCGAGTACCGCAGACCCATCGACTGCACCGACTCGGCCACCCGGCGCGGCTCGTCCCGGTCGAGGTCGGTGGGCTTGCCGGTGTCGATCTGGCAGAAGTCGCAGCGACGGGTGCACTGCTCGCCGCCGATGAGGAAGGTGGCCTCGCGGTCTTCCCAGCATTCGTAGATGTTGGGGCAGCCGGCCTCTTCGCAGACGGTGTGCAGGCCCTCGCTCTTGACCAGCGACTTGAGCTCGGTGTACTCCGGGCCCATCTTCGCGCGGGTCTTGATCCRGTTGGGCTTGCGCTCGATGGGGGTCTCCGCGTTTCGGATCTCGATACGGAGCAGTTTGCGTCCTTCTGGGGCCACAGTCACGGGACCGATGGTACGCCCGCCGGTTCCGCCGCRGCCGACCGGGAGAGCCCCGTTCAGCCGAATCGGTGGGTGGTGAACTCCGGCGTCGTGGCGGGCCGCGCGGTGCCGGCCTGCGCGGGCCGCGCGGACGCCGCCGCGGCGTCGTAGGTGACCCGCTCGATGTCGTGCTCGGCGACGGGGAGGGTGCCGTCCAGGGCGGCGGCGACGGCGGCGGTGACGGCCGGGGTGACCGACTCCACGGTCACCTCGCGACCCAGTTCCCGGGTCAGCGAGGTGACGCCGGCGTCGGTGATCCCGCACGGGATGATCTCGTCGAAGGCGTCGAGCACGGCGTTGCAGTTGAGCGCGAAGCCGTGCAGGGCGACGCCGCGCTGCACCCGGACCCCGATCGCGGCGATCTTGCGCTCGGGCAGCCAGGCGCCGTCGGTGAGGGCGGCGGGCAGCCACACCCCGGAGCGGCCCTCGACGCGGCCGCAGTCGACGCCGAGGTCGCCGCACACCGAGATCAGCGCCTGCTCGAGGCGGCGCACGTAGTTCACCACGTCAACCGGCTCGGCCAGCTTGACGATCGGGTAGCCGACCAGCTGGCCGGGGCCGTGCCAGGTGAGCTTTCCGCCGCGGTCGACGTCGATCACCGGGGTGCCGTCGGTGGGCCGGTCCTCCGGCGCGGTCCGGCGTCCCGCGGTGTACACGGACGGGTGCTCGAGCAGGAGCATGGTGTCGCGCCCGCGGTCCTGGGCGCGCTCGTCGGCCAGCTCCCGCTGCATCTCCCACGCGGCCCGGTAGTCCACGCTGCCGAGGTTCCGGACCTCGAGGGGTTCTGCGCTGAATCGGGCGGAGATCGTGCGACTGCTCATCGACCACACGTTACGCCCGCGGGCGGGCCCGCCGCGTACCCGGTCGAGGTCGCCTGCGACGGAGATCCTCAGGAGCGCTCCGGTGCCACGGCGGCCGCGAGCGCCTCGCCGATGGTGGTGTGGCGGAAGGCGTAACCGGCGTCCTCGAGGACCGTCGGCAGCACGCGTTGGCCGGTCAGGACGGCCTCGTCGGCGAACTCCCCGACGAGGGCCGAGACGGCGAACCCGGGCACCACCCACGGGGTCGGCCGGTGCAGCGCGCGGCCGAGTGCGGCGGTGAAGGAGGCATTGGTGACCGGGGAGGGGCCGGTCAGGTTCACCGGGCCGTCGACGGAGTCGGTGCGCAGCACGAACTTCACCGCCTCGACCTCGTCCTCGAGCGAGATCCACGACAGGTACTGACGGCCGTTGCCGAGTCGACCGCCGAGCCCGTAGGCGAAGAGGGGGCGGAGCTTGCCGAGCAGTCCGCCGTGCCGCGCGACCACCGTGCCGCTGCGCAGCAGGACCGTGCGGACCCCACCCGCGCGGGCCGGTCCGGTCGCCCGTTCCCAGTCGCGGCACAGGTCGGCGAGGAAACCGGGCCCGGGCGGCGCCGTCTCGTCGACGGCGCGGTCGCCGGTGTCGCCGTAGTAGCCGACGGCGCTGGCGTTGAGCAGGGTCGGCACGCCGGCCTCGGCGGCCGCGGTGGCGAGCACGTCGGTGGCGGTGAGGCGGCTGTCGCGCAGGTGCTGTTTGTACGCGCTCGTCCAGCGGTGGTCGCCGATGCCGGCTCCGCACAGGTTCACCACCGCGTCGACGCCGTTGAAGGCGCCGGGCGCGATCGCGCCGTCCGGCGGGGACCAGCGGTACTCGTCCGGGCCCGCGGTGGGGCGCCGGACCAGGCGTCGAATGTCGTGCCCGTCGGCGCGCAGTGCGGCCACCAGGGCGGTGCCGACGAGTCCGGACGAGCCGGCGATGATCACGCGCATGGGTACTGCCTCCTTCACGTCGTCGGGGGCACCATCAGTATCGATGGTGCCCCCGACGGACAGCGTGTGCGGCCTACCTGCAGACCGCGGAGCGGTGCGACCTGGAGACCGCTGAGCGAAGCGACCTAGAGACCCAGGTCTGCCTCGAAGGAGGCCTCCTCCAGTCGCTGCTTGATCGTGGTGAGGAACCGACCCGCGTCGGCGCCGTCGACCAGGCGGTGGTCGTAGGTCAGCGGCAGGTAGCACATCGACCGGACGCCGATGGACTCGTTGCCGGTCTCGTCGGTGACCACCACCGGACGCTTGACGATCGCGCCCGTGCCCAGCATCGCGGCCTGCGGCGGGACCAGGATCGGGGTGTCGAAGAGCGCGCCCTGGCTGCCGATGTTGGTGATCGTGAAGGTGCCACCGGACAGCTCGTCCGGCTTGAGCCCACCGGAGCGGGCACGCTTGGCGATGTCCGCGATGGCGCGGGCCAGGCCGGCCAGCGACAGGTCGCCGGCGTTGTGGATCACCGGGGAGAGCAGGCCCTGCTCGGTGTCCACGGCGATGCCCAGGTGCTCGGCCGCGTGGTAGGTGATCTCCTTGGCGTCCTCGTTGTAGCTGGCGTTGACGTTCGGGTGCGCTCCGAGCGCCTCGACCACGGCCTTGGCGAAGAACGGCAGGAAGGTCAGGTTCACGCCCTCGCGCTCGGCGAACCCGGCCTTGGCCTGGGCGCGCAGGGCGGCGATCTTGGTGACGTCGACCTCGAAGGTCTGGGTCAGCTGCGCGGTGGTCTGCAGCGACTCCCGGGTCTTGACCGCCGTGATCTGGCGGATCCGGTTGACCTTCTGGGTGGTGCCGCGCAGGTTCGCGAGCTCCGGGCGGACGCCGGCGGCCGGTGCGGCCGGAGCAGCAGCGGCGGCGGGGGCGGCGGCAGCCGGGGCCTTCTTGGCCTCGGCCGCGGCGAGCACGTCCTGCTTGCGGATGCGGCCGCCGACGCCGGTGCCGGTCACGGTGGACAGGTCGACCTTGTTCTCGGTCGCGAGCTTGCGGACCAGCGGGGTGACGTACGGGGTGGCGTCGCCGCTCGGTGCGGGTGCGGGTGCGGGTGCGGCCGGAGCGGCGGCCGGGGCCGGAGCCGGGGCAGCAACCGGGGCCGCGGGTGCGGGCGCCGGGGCAG
>NZ_JBFUJP010000053.1:0-32903 GCF_056401315.1 Rhodococcus sp. P4_F5
GTCTGGATACCGTTCGTGACGTTCTGGCAGATCACCGCCGACCTGCCGTTCTCCACCGGCGTTCCGGGCGGTCACGGGCACAAGTACACCGCCGAGTACGTCGACGGATGGAATGCGGTCCTGCAACCCGTGGGTCTCACCGGCGAGCAGCTCGCCACCCTCCGGACCGTCATCGGCGCCGGCGGGTAGCGGCTCCCCGTGAAGCCGTTGGACCGCAGAACAAGTGAGCTTTCCCAAGTTCCTGCGGGGACAGGCGGCGGGCGGTTATGGTCCAGCGCCCCCATCCCTCCCACACCAGGAGCAGCACAATGGCTTCCCGGACCTGCCGAGTGGCCGTGCTGACCCTGGCGCTGTGTGCCGGTGCGCCGGCCGTACCCGGCCCCGCCTTCGCGGCCGAACCTGCGCCGCTCGTATTCGTCAATCCGGGATTCGAGCAGGACATGACCGGCTGGACGTTCACCGGCGGCGCCGGCAACGGAACCAATCTGAAACACAGCGGGGCCAAGAACGCCTATCTGGACCAGGGCACCGGCTTCAGGATCGGCCAGATCGTGACGGTCCCCGCCGACGGCATGTTCGACCTGTCGGCCTGGATCGCCACGGGGGCGCCAGAGGGCACCTTCTCCGCGACGGTCAACGGGGCGGCGGCCGCGTCGGTTACCTTTGCCTCTCAGCCGATCTACTCTCGCTACACCCTCTCCCGGCTGCAGCTTCGCGCCGGAGACAGGGTCGAGATTGCCTTCGACTCGTCGCCGAACGGCTGGGTCAACATCGACGACATCACCGTGGCCCCGTCCGCCCCGAACGATCCGCGGATCGACTCGTCCGACCCCACGCTCACCGAGATGTTCAACTGGGCCAAGGCGAAGGCCAACAGCTGGGTCCAGCAACCTGGCCAGATCGGCGCGATCAACGCCGACGAGAACAACAGCTTCGGCGCCTCCGCCGCGCCCTATGCGAACACCTACTGGGCCGGCTACCCCTACCGATCGGGCTTCTACTCCCGCGACTTCGCCCACCAGGTTGCGGGCGCGCACCTGCTCGGCCTGGACGCCGCCAACAAGACCATGCTGAAGGCCTTCGCCGCCTCGGCCACCTCCGCGAACAGACACGACCCGGTCTGGTCGATCAACTTCGACGCCAAGACCTATCTGAGCGTCGACTACCGCGACCCCGGCTCCTACGTGCGGGAACTACCCGCTCCCTTCGAGCTGGCCCAGAAACTCCACGAGGCCTACCGCCAGACCGGCGACACCGACTACCTGACCGACCCGACGCTGAGCGACTACGCCGAGAACACCGTCACCAAGTTCGTCGAGCAGCACCCCGGCCCGCTCGACCACGGCGACGTGTTGGTCGCTCAGGCGACGAGCGGCGACATGTTTGCCGGTACCGCCAGCTACAACGAGGCCGGCTGGGACTTCTTCGCCGAGTCGGGGGATGCGATCGGTGCGCAGTACCGGGCGTACCTGGCGGCCGCGGGGCTGGCCTCCGCCCGGGGCGACGCCGCCGGCGCCGCGAGATTCACCGCAGACGCCGCCGCGTTGAAGGAGTACTACAACACCACGTGGAGCGTCGACACCGCGACGTCGAGCGTGGACCCCGCCAGACCCGGCGAGGTGGTCCGGGCCTATCGGATCAACGGCTGGCCGGTCACCGGGTGGGGCAAGGAGAACAGCTGGTTCATGCCGCTCACGGGCATCATGGATCCGGGCCAACGCCGTGACGACTACCTCGCCTTCATCGACTCCCAGGCCTCCGGCGACGGCGCGCCCGCCAACCTCGAGGCGCAGACCTACCTGCCGGACACCTTCTTCGCCAACAACGCCGACGACACCGCCTGGAAGTGGATGCAGAACGTCTACCGCAGGATCGGCGACGTCCACTCCACCGGCAAGCTGGTGAACGGCGACTACCCCGAGGTCGCCTTCACCCTGGTCAGCCAGACCGTCAACGGTCTGCTCGGCGTCGCGCCCGACGCCCCGAACGGTGCGGTGACCACCACCTCGCACCTGCCGGCCGGCGTCGACTGGCTGGAGGTCGCCTCGATCCCCCTGGGCGAGTCGACCTTCACCCTCCGCCACGACGGGCTGACGAAGTCGGCGCTCACCAACACCGGGGCCGACCCCCTGACGTGGATCGCGCAGTTCCCCGGCGCGCACTCCACGCTGGTGGTGAACGGCGCAACCCAGCCGGCCGAGACCACGGTGATCGACGGCCGCACCGTCAGCTACGTCGAGGTGGCGGTTGCCCCCGGCGCGGCGGCCACCGTCGAAGTGTCCGGCTGAAGGGTGCCGAGCAACGCCGCACGCATCTGCGGCCTCGACGCCGCCACCAGCGTGAAGGTCGCCTCGCGCATCAACCGTTCCGCGGTGGACCCGCTCACCGCCGCGGAGCTGCCCGTCGCGGTCACCAGCGCGGCGGCGGCCCGGATCGCGAGCTCCGACGCCTGCGCCCGTGCCGCGAAGAGGTCGAAACGGCCACCGAGCGCGGCATCGAGGTTCGCCCTGACGGCGGCCGCCTCCGATGCGAACCCGGCGGTGTCGACGCCGCGCTCGCCGAGCTCGGTGAGGCAGCGCCGGGCGACGCCCATCGCCATGCACGCGTTGAGCCAGGACCCGAATCCCTGACCCGCGGCGAACTCGTCCGGGGTGACCACCCTGCTCACCCGCTCGTCCGGCACCTCGAAACCGTCGAACCGCAGCCGGACGGTGTTGCTGCCGCGGGCGGCGATCAGCGGTAGCTCCTCCACCGACACACCCTGGCCGCCGGTCGCGTCGACGACGGCATGCACGATCGAATCGTCGAACTCGTCGCGGGCGCTCAGCTGCA
The DNA here is from genome assembly GCF_056401315.1 of Rhodococcus sp. P4_F5. Lineage (NCBI taxonomy): Bacteria > Bacillati > Actinomycetota > Actinomycetes > Mycobacteriales > Nocardiaceae > Rhodococcus > Rhodococcus sp. P4_F5. The sequence goes on from NZ_JBFUJP010000053.1 coordinate 2,833, forward strand.
AGATGTCCATGATGCCCCAGCCGGTCACGAAGGGCGCGACGCCGTCGAGCACGTACCCACCGTCGACGCGGCGCGCGTACAGCAGCGGTGGCTGCGGGATGGCGCCGGCGAAGGCGACGCCCGCCCGGACCGATCCGTCCATCACGCCGTCCCAGTACCGTTCGCGCAGATCATGATTCGGACTCGAGGCCAGCCCGGCGACCGCGCCGTGGTGCTGCATCCAGGTGAAGCTGGTGGCGAGGCAGCCGCCGCACAGTGTCTCCACCACCTCGACGAGGTCGTCGATCCCGAGACCCGGTCCGCCGACGTCGGGTGGCGCCGCCATCGCGTAGAAGCCCGCGTCGGCCAGCGCCTCGAAGTGGCTCACGGGAATCTCGCCGTCGGCGTCGACGCTGTCCGCGGCCGGGAACAGCACGTCGTCGGCGATGTCCTGCGCGAGCTTCTGCCAGTTCGTCACGCCTGTGAGGGTAGATCCGCGGAGCCGTCTGCGGTGAGAAGCGCGCGGAGGCTGCGGGTGATGATGCCGGTCGAGATGGTCGGGTCGACGGCGCGCTGGATACCGAGGCCGACGCCCATGCTCAGCATGCTGGTCGCCGCGTCGTCCACCGACATCGGCAGGGTGATCTCGCCGGACTCCACCAGCGCACCGAGCACTGCGGCGACGATGCCGCGAGCCATTCCGAGACTGGACACGAGCGCGGCCCGCAGCTCCGGGTCGTGGCGCGCGAGCACGATGAACTCGAACTCGAGCGTCGTCCAGCCGACGTCGCCGAGCGTGCGCTCGGCCCAGGTCTCGAACGCCGCCAGCCGTTCCTCCAGCGGCGTCTGCCGTGACATCACCTCGGCCACCTCGGCGCCCTTGGTGACGTGGATCAGCTGGAGCACCTCGAGGCACAGCTCGTTCTTGTTGCGGAAGTTCGAGTACACCGCGCCCTTGGAGTAGCCGGCCTCCTCGGCGACCTTCTCGAGCGAGGTCGCGGCGAACCCGTCGGCGAGAAACAGGTCGCGGGCGGTCGCGATCAGGTTGGTCCTGGTCTGGGCCTGACTTTCCGACCTGGTCAAACGCGCCATCTGCGGTCCTCTCGGGAAATCTCAGCTTTGGTATACCGATCGTATCCAAATACTGTTAGTTTCTGAATATGACTTCGAGTGACACACATCTCCGCCGTGGCCTCGTCATCGGCTGCGGCGGAACCCTCGGCGCGGCCTGGACCGTCGCGGCGCTGGTGGCGGTCCGCGACAGCCTCGGCTGGGACCCCCGCGAGGCCGACGTTCTCGTCGGCACCTCGGCGGGCGCGGAACTGGTCACCATGCTCGGCAGCGGGGTGGGCGTGGACGAGATTCTGGCCATGCAGCTGGGGGAGCAGCCGACCCACCCGGCGCTGCGCGGGCACCTCGCGGACGCGCCCGGCCGGATGCCACCGCTGCCCCGACTCGGCGTGGGCTCGCCGACGCTCGTCCGCGCGGGCCTGCGCCGCGAGGTGGCGCCCGCGACGGCGCTGAGCGGACTGCTGCCGACCGGCGGGGGCGACGCGTCCTGGCTGCACCGGCTCGCGGTGGGGCTGAACCCCGACCGTGACTGGGTCCCGCACCCCGCGACCTGGCTGGTCGCGATGGACTACGACACCGGCGGCCGCATCGCGTTCGGCTCGCCCGGCGCGCCGGAAGCGACACTCTCACAGGCGCTTCGCGCGTCCTGGGCGATACCGGGCTGGATGCCGCCGGTGTGGATCGGGGGTCGGCGCTACGTCGACGGCGGCGCGGCCTCGACCGCCTCCGCGGACCTCCTCGCCCCGCTCGAACTCGACGAACTGGTGGTGCTGGCCCCGATGGCCTCCACCGGCCCCGTGCGAGCCCGCGGCGCCGCCCGTGCAGAACGACTGGTCCTGCGGAGCTGGATGAGCGCGGGCCTGGACGCGGAGGTCGCCGCCGTCGAGGCGACGGGAACCCGGGTCGTCCGGCTCGACGCGACCGCCGAGGACCTGGCCGTGATGGGCCCGAACTTCATGGACGACCGCAGGCGCCTGGCCACCCTGGAGGCCGCCCTGCGCACGACTCGAAAGGCACTCGTATGACACAGGCGCAGCACTTCGAGGTGATCGTTGTCGGGGCCGGTATCTCCGGCATCGGCGCCGGGATCACCCTGCGGCGGATGGGGATCACGGACTTCGCGATCCTCGAGAAGGGCGATTCGCTCGGCGGCACCTGGCGCGACAACGACTATCCCGGGTGCGCCTGCGACGTCCCGTCCGGGCTGTACTCGTTCTCGTTCGCGCCGAATCCGGAGTGGAGCAGGCTGTTCGCGGGTCAGGACGAGATCCGCCGCTACATCGACCGCACCGCCGCCGAACACGGGGTCGACGCGCACGTGCGCCTCGGCACCGAGCTGGTCCGCGCGGACTGGGACGAGTCGGCCCACCGCTGGGTGCTGCAGACCTCGAGCGGCACGCTCACCGCGAACTCCGTGGTCGCGGCCGTCGGCCCCTGGAACGAACCACTGGTGCCGCCGATCCCCGGCCTGGACACGTTCGGCGGCAAGGTGTTTCATTCCTCACGCTGGGACCACGACTACGACCTGGCGGGCAAGCGCGTGGCGGTCGTCGGCACCGGCGCCTCCGCGGTGCAGTTCGTGCCCGCGATCGCACCGAGTGTGGGGGAGCTGCACCTCTACCAACGCACCGCGCAGTGGGTGCTGCCGAAGCCGGACCACCACGTGCCACGGGCGGAACGCTGGGTGATGCGCCGGATTCCGGGCGCGCACCGCGCCCTGCGCGCGATCGAGTACTCGATCATGGAGGCGCTCGGGCTCGGGTTCCGGCACCCGTGGATCCTGCGGATCGTGCAGCAGATCGGCAAGGCGCAGCTGCGTGCCCAGGTCCGCGACCCCGGGCTGCGCAAGGCCCTCACGCCCGACTACACCCTCGGCTGCAAGCGCCTGCTGCTGTCGAACACCTACCTGCCGGCGCTGACCCGGTCCAACGTCGAGGTGCACCCCAACGCGGTCGCCTCCGTCCGGGGCAACACGGTGGTCGGGGCCGACGGTGCCGAGCGGGAGGTCGACGCGATCATCCTCGGCACCGGCTTCCACATCCTCGACATGCCGATCGGCGGCAGGATCTTCGACGGCGAGGGCCGCAGCCTCGACGAGCACTGGAAGGGCAGCCCGCAGGCCTATCTCGGCACCACGATCGCCGGGTTCCCCAATGCCTACGTGCTGCTGGGCCCGGCACTCGGCACCGGCCACACCTCGGCGTTCATGATCCTCGAGGCGCAGCTGGGCTACCTGGCGAAGGCGATCGCCGCGGCCAGGGACGGCAACTGGACCCGGATGGAGACCCGCCCGGAGGTTCAGGCGGCCTTCAACGCCGAGGTGCAGCAGGCGCTCGCATCCACCGTCTACAACGCCGGTGGATGCCAGAGTTACTTCCTGGACGTCAACGGGCGCAACAGCTTCAACTGGCCGTGGTCCACCGCGCGGATGAAGACCAGGCTCGGCGAGTTCGACGAGCGCGCCTACGAGATGGAGACCCGGTGAAGTACCCCGGGATCGACCTGCGCGGAGCCGTCGTCCTGATCACCGGAGCGGGGCGCGGCATCGGCCGCTCCACCGCGCACGCCATGGCCGCGCGCGGCGCCAGGGTCGCGGTCGCCGACCTCGATCGTGCCGCGGCCGACGAGGTGGTGGCCGAGATCGGTTCGGCGGCGCGGGCGTACACGCTGGACGTGCGGACCAGGGCGTCGTGGGACGCCTGCGTGACGGCGGTGACGGCCGACCTCGGGCCCGTCGACGTGCTGGTCGGCAACGCCGGGGTGATGCCGGTCGCGCCGTTCCTGGAGGAGCCGGACGAGATCGGCGAGGCCACGATCGACGTGAACGTGTGGGGGCTGATCCACGGCATGCGGGCGGTGACCCCGGCGATGATCACCCGCGGCCGCGGCCATATCGTCAATGTCGCGTCGCTCGCGGGCAAGGTCGCGATTCCGGGGCTGGCCGTGTACAACGCCAGCAAGTTTGCGGCCGTGGGACTCTCGTCGACGGCCCGCCTCGAGTTCGCCGAGCACGGGGTCAGCGTGTCCACCGTGCTGCCCAGCGCGGTCCGCACCACGCTGACCTCCGGGCTTCCCCTGGGCAGGGGACTGCCGACGGTCGACCCGGAGGACATCGCGGCGGCGGTCGTGCGCACGGTGTCGACGCGGCGGGCACAGACTCCGGTGCCCGGATACCTGGCCGCACTGGACGTCGGCCTGGCGCTGGCCCCCGAACCGCTGATCACCCTGGTGCGCCGGGTGATCGGCGGAAACCGGGCGGTGACGTCCGTCGACCCGGCAGGACGGGCTGACTACGAGGATCGGGTGAAGTCGATCACCCGAACTTCACCCCCTGCGCGAGGGGTAGCTGATCGGAGTAGTTGACGGTGTTGGTGGCGCGCCGCATGTAGGCCTTCCACGCATCGGATCCCGACTCGCGGCCGCCCCCGGTCTCCTTCTCGCCGCCGAACGCGCCGCCGATCTCCGCGCCGGAGGTGCCGATGTTCACGTTGGCGATCCCGCAGTCGGAGCCGTCCGCCGCGAGGAACCGCTCGGCCTCGCGCTGGTCGGTGGTGAAGATCGAGGACGAAAGCCCCTGCGGCACATCGTTGTGCAGCGCGATCGCCTCGTCGAGGGTCTCGTAGGTGAGCACGTACAGGATGGGGGCGAAGGTCTCCTCGCGCACCACCGCGGTCTGCGCGGGCATCCGGACCAGCGCGGGGGAGACGTAGTGGCCGCCGCCCGACTCCACCCGTTCGCCGCCGCACACCAGGGTGCCGCCGTCGGCCCGGGCCTTGTCCAGCGCGGCCGTCATGGCCTCCCAGGACCGTTCGCGGATCAGCGGACCGACGAGGGTGTCCGCCTCGAGCGGGTTGCCGACCCGGAGTTGCCGGTAGGCGGAAGCGACCCGCTCGATCGTCTCGTCGGCGACCGAGGAGTGCACGATCAGCCGACGCAGGCTGGTGCAGCGCTGGCCGGCAGTCCCGGCTGCGGAGAACACGATCCCGCGCACGGCCAGGTCGAGATCCGCGGACGGCGCGACCACGGCCGCGTTGTTGCCGCCGAGCTCGAGCAGGCATCGACCGAGGCGTTGCGCGACCCGCGGCCCGACCGCCCGGCCCATCCGGACCGACCCGGTCGCGCTGACCAGGGCGACCCGCGGGTCGTCGACGAGTTGCTCGCCGACCGGCCCGGCGCCGAGGACCAGGCGATGGACCCCGGCCGGCGCACCCACGTCCTCGGCGGCCCGGCGCAGCAACGCATCACACGCGATCGCGGTGAGCGGCGTCAGCTCGGACGGCTTCCAGACCACGGTGTCGCCGCAGACCAGGGCGAGTGCGGTGTTCCAGGACCACACCGCCACGGGGAAGTTGAACGCGGAGATCACCGCGACCACACCGAGCGGGTGCCAGGTCTCCATCAGGCGGTGGCCCGCGCGCTCCGACGGCATCGTGCGGCCGTACAACTGCCGGGACAAGCCGACCGCGAACTCGCAGACGTCGATCATCTCCTGCACCTCGCCGAGCGCCTCGGAGGTGATCTTCCCCGCCTCGAGCGTGACGAGGGCCGCGAGGTCCGACTTGTGCTCGGTCAGCAGTTCGCCGAGCCGCCGGACCAGCGCGCCGCGCTGCGGTGCCGGCACCGTCCGCCACCGGAGGAAGGCGTCGTGCGCGTCGGCGACGGCGTCGGTGACCTGCGCCGGTGTGGTCGGCGTCAACCGGCACAGGACGCCGCCGGTGATCGGGGTGCGGGCCGTCAGCGCGCCGTCGGGGGCGGGATGGTCGTCGCGGGCCCCGCACGCGGCCAGCGCCGCCTCGGCCCGGGTCCGCAGGTTGTCGGTGTCGGGAAGGATCATGTCGGTGTCCTTTCGTCGCGTGGGTGCGCCGAGACCAGTGTGCGCTGAGTTAGCCTGCGCGGGTGCCGGAGAAACTGGACGAGACGGACGCCCTGCTGGTTCGTGAGCTGATCGCGGACGGGCGGGCGACCCTGTCGACGCTTGCGGAGAAGGCGGGGCTGTCGGTCTCGGCGGTGCAGTCGCGGGTACGCCGACTCGAGGCGCGAGGAGTGATCCGCGGCTACACGGCGAAGGTGGACCCGGAGGCCGTCGGGCACGGTCTGTCCGCGTTCGTCGCGATCACCCCCTTCGATCCGTCCGGCCCGGACGACGCTCCCGCCCGGCTCGAGCACCTGCCCGAGATCGAGGCGTGCCACTCGGTGGCGGGGGAGGACAGCTACGTGCTGCTGGTGCGGGTGGCGTCCCCGCGGGCGCTCGAGGCGTTGCTGCAGAAGATCCGGGTGACGGCCAACGTGCAGACCCGCAGCACCATCATCTTGCAGACATTTTACGATCGGTAGCGTCCAGGCCGTCATATTTCCTGTGGGATGGTCAATTTCACGTAAATGCGCCTATCCTGGGCGGATGAGCACCGCGATGTGGTCATCCGAGTCGTCCGCGGGTCTGCCCGCGGACCGGGTGCTCGCGGTGCTGCGGGAGAGCCTGCTGGTCGACGGTTTCGACCTGGTTCTCGACCTCGACCGCTCGCACGGACGCCTGCTTGTCGACCTCCGCGACGGCACCGAGTACCTCGACATGTTCGGCTTCTTCGCCTCCTCCGCGCTGGGCGTGAATCACCCGGACCTCGCCGAGGACGAGGGATTCCGCGCCGAACTGGCCGCCGCCGCAGTGAACAAGCCGAGCAACTCCGACGTCTACACGGTGCCGATGGCGAGGTTCGTGCAGACCTTCGTGCGGGTGCTGGGCGACCCGGCGCTGCCGCACCTGTTCTTCGTCGACGGCGGGGCGCTGGCCGTCGAGAACGCGCTCAAGGTCGCCTTCGACTGGAAGAGCCGGCACAACGAGGCGCGCGGGATCGACCCCGCGCTCGGCACCCGGGTACTGCACCTGACCCACGCCTTCCACGGTCGCACCGGCTACACGATGTCGCTGACCAACACCGACCCCGGCAAGGTGGCGCGGTTCCCCAAGTTCGACTGGCCCCGGATCGATGCCCCCTACCTCGAACCCGGCCGGGACGTGGCGGCCGCCGAGGCGCGCGCACTGTCGCAGGCGCGCCGCGCGTTCGACGAACATCCCCACGACATCGCCTGCTTCCTGGCCGAACCGATCCAGGGCGAGGGCGGCGACCACCACTTCCGCCCTGAGTTCCTGCAGGCGATGGCGGCGTTGTGCCGGCGCCGCGACGCGCTGTTCGTGCTCGACGAGGTGCAGACCGGTGTCGGCATGACCGGAACGGCCTGGGCGTACCAGCAACTCGGCCTCGACCCCGACGTGGTCGCGTTCGGGAAGAAGACTCAGGTGTGCGGGGTGATGGCCGGCGGGCGGGTGGACGAGGTGCGGGACAACGTGTTCCGGGTCTCGTCCCGCATCAACTCCACCTGGGGCGGCAACCTGACGGACATGGTCCGGTCCCGGCGAATTCTCGAGGTGATCGAGCGGGACCGGTTGATCGACCGGGCGCGACTGCTGGGCTCGCACCTGCTGGGTCGGCTGGACTGGCTGGCCGCCAGGCATGAATGCGTCACCGATCCGCGCGGTCGCGGACTGATGTGCGCGGTGACGCTGGACTCGCCGGCACACCGCGACGCGGTGCTCACCGAACTGCGCGAACGCGAACAAGTGCTGATCCTGGGCACGGGGGAGCGGGGGATCAGGTTCAGGCCGCCGCTGACCGTCACCGCCGCTGAGCTCGACGATGCGGTCGACGCTCTGGACCGGGTGCTGACCTCGTCAGTCGATGCCGACCGGTCGTGGCACTGACTCCTGCCGACTGGCCCACACACAGCGTGCGGTGAGCCCACCAGCTGGTTGTCGCCCGCGTGGTTTGCTTGACGGTTGCTGGTTGATTTCACCCTCGAATTCATTCCCGCCAGGGGCGGGCCTTGTGCATAATCCAGCAGTTGGCTGGGTTCGGCGTCAAGGGGTGTGACTAGTTGCTTTCGTTTGCTAAAGATTTACGGTTCCGTGGTGTCCGGCGAGACGGGTGGGTTGCGTCGTGACCGTGCGGATGGCGGACCCGTCCGAAGTCGAGGGCTGGGACGACCTGATCGTCGCGAACCCCGACGGTGGTGACGTCTGGCGCAGTCGCGACTACGCGGAGCAGAAGCGGTTCAACGGCTACCACCCCGTGCACCTCATGGTCGACGGACTCGCTGTGACCGTTCTCGAGAAGCGGGTCGTGGCGCTCGGGAAGCTCTGGTACCTGCCGGGAGGACCCGGTGTGGTCGGCATCGACGGGGTGATCTCGGTTGTCGACCTGCTCGCGGAGTTCGCCCGAGCCCAGGGCGTCTTTGCCGTGAAGATCGAGCCCAAGATCAGGTTCGGCGACGTGGAACGCGACCAGCTCCTCGCTCGGGGTTTCCGGGCCGCTCGTTCCATCGCGCCAAATTCGTCGACGATTGTGCTCGACATCTCCGGAGAGCCGACGGAGGTGATGTCGCGGTTCAGTACCAGGGCCAGGCGCTGGATCAGGCGGGCCGAGCGCGACGGGGTGCGCGTCGACCGGGTGCCGGCGACCCCTGCCAACTGCCGCCTCGTGTTCGACCTGCTCTCCGATACCGCGAAGGGTCGCTTCGGGATTCGGAGCTACGAGTACTACGAGGAGTTCTGGGGGCGTTACGAGTCGTCCGGGAACGGCCAGTTGTTCGTCGCCCGCCTCGAGGGCGAGGTGATGGCGGGCGGGTTTGCGATGAAGTTGGGGCGCAACGCGTACTACATGAACGGGGCCTCGGTGCGTAAGCGCGAGGACTCCTCCGCGCAGAGCGGACTCGGTGCGCACGGCGTCGGGCATGCCGTTCAGTGGGCGATGATCGAGTGGGCCCGGGAGTCCGGATGCGTCCGATACGACATGGGTGGGACACCGCCCGCGGCGTTCGCCGACGACAAGGCGCACCCGTTCCACGGGATCGGCCAGTTCAAGCAGAGCTTCAGCTACGACATCGTCGACTACCTGGGCACTTACGACCTGCCGCTGAGCCGGGCCAGGTACGCGCTGTGGCAAACAGTCCTGGAGCGGGAGGCCCGCCGCTTCACGATGATCGTCCGCAAGGACTACTACTGGTGAGCGTGGATTAGCCTGCTGGGTATGAGCATCACACCCATCACGGGAGCGGCAGTCCCGATCCCCTCCGTGCCCAACCTGCGCGACATCGGCGGCTATCCGACAGCGGAAGGGTCCCGGGTTCGGACCGGCGTCGTCTACCGGTCGACCGACCTCGGGCGCGTCGCCGACGGTGACGTCGCCGCGCTGGACGCCCTCGGCATCGCCACGGTCTTCGACCTGCGGACCGAGGCCGAGCGAGAGGTGCTGCCCGACCGGGCCCCGAGCGGTGCGAAGGAGGTGGCGCTGGACGTCTTCGCGGACGCGGACCAGAGCGCGGCCCCGGCGATGATGCAGCACATCCTCACTGACCCGAAGGTGGCGGAGGAGTTGCTCGGCACGGGCGACACCAACGAATTCCTGCTCAAGGTCTACGGGGACTTCGTCACCCTGCCCAGCGCAATCGTGGCCTACCGCACGTTGTTCACGGACCTGGCGCGGGCGCAGAACACGCCGGCGCTGATCCACTGCACCACCGGCAAGGACCGGACGGGCTGGGCGACCGCGTCCCTGCTGCTGTTCCTCGGGGTCAGCAAGGAGGACGCGTTCGCGGACTACCTGCTGACCAACGAGCAGCTGCTGCCGGCCCTCGCGCCGGTCTTCGACAAGTTCCGTGCCGCGGGCGGCAACCCCGATCTGCTGCTGCCGATCCTCGGCGTCCGCAGGGCCTACCTCGAGGCCGCGCTCGAGCAGCTCCACGCCAGCTTCGGAGACGTCGAGGGCTACTTCGCGGACGGCCTGGGAATCTCGGCGGCCGACCGGGATGCGTTGCGCGCCAACCTGCTCACGTAACCGTCAACTCCAGCGCGCCCTCGGCGAACCGGCGGATCACGGTCGTCGCGGTACCCAGCGCATCCTCGTGCCCGGGACGGGCCCAGCCGGCCAGCACGGCCCTGGGTCCGTCCAGGGTCAGGCCCACCTCGGCGAGCAGTTCGCCGGTGTTCGGCTGGCACACCGCCCACGAGTAGTGCTCGTCGGCCGCCCACTGCGCGGTGCGGGTGGCGACGTAGTCCGGGTCGTCGATCCCGCCGTCGGCGAGCGCCGGCCGGTCGTCGACCCGTTCGTCGGCGCGCAGCGCCCGCAGGTACCAGGCGCCGGCGTTGACCTCGATCGGTTCCATCAGTTGCGGTCCTCTCGGTCGTTGCGCCGATCACGACGCCGGCGTTCCTTGCGTTCGCGGTCGGTTCCGAAGAGCAGTGCGCCCGCCGCGGGGACGGCCAGGAACCACAGCCAGCTGCCGGTGACGAAGAACAGGACCAGCGCGGCGATCGGGATGACGGCCATCGCCCGTCCGGACCAGTCCGGCTGGAATCGTCGGGCCGGTTCGGCGGGCGCGGGGGAGCCGGGGCCCGCCGTGGCCGGGAGGTCCGCGAACACCCGATCGATCTGGCCGCGGGTGGTGGCCGCGGCGACCTGACTGCTGCGTTCGTCGAACTCGGTGACAGTCAGCCGACCGTCGCTGAAGTGGCGGCTCAACGCCTCGAGCGCCTGTTCGCGTTCGGTGGTGCCGATGCGGATCTCGGGAACCTCTGCCATGGGAACAGGATAGTGCGCACACAGCACAGCGCCCCCGGTTGGCTGGGCAACCGGGGGCGCTGTGAGAGTGCTTGTGCTACTTGAGCTCAGCGAGCACGGTGCCCTGGGTGATGGCGGCGCCCGGCTCGACGGCCAGTCCGGTCACGATGCCGGCCTTGTGCGCGTTGACGGGGTTCTCCATCTTCATGGCCTCGAGCACGGCGATCAGATCGCCCTCGGCGACCTCCTGGCCCTCCTCGACGGCGACCTTGACGACGGTGCCCTGCATGGGGGCCGTCACGGCGTCACCCGACGCCGCTCCGCCCGCGCCGCCACCACGCTTGCGCGGCTTCGGCTTCTTGCGGGTGGCGCCGTTGGCGGATCCGCCACCGCCGAGCGAGAACTGACCGGGCAGCGACACCTCGACGCGGCGTCCGCCGACCTCGACGACGACGGCCTGACGCGGCAGGGCCTCGTCCTCCTCGAGCGCCTCACCGGCGGTGTACGGCTCGACGGTGTTGTTCCACTCGTTCTCGATCCACTTCGTGTAGACGTCGAAGCTCTCGCCGTTGCCGATGAACGCGGGGTCCTCGACGATGGCGCGGTGGAACGGGATGACCGTCGCGAGGCCCTCGACGTGGAACTCGGCCAGCGCGCGGCGGGCGCGGGCGAGGGCCTGGTCGCGGGTGGCGCCGGTGACGATCAGCTTGGCCAGCATCGAGTCGAACTGGCCGCCGATGACGGAGCCGGACTCGACGCCGGAGTCCATGCGGACGCCGGGGCCGGTCGGGGGCACGAACTTGGTGACCGGGCCGGGGGCGGGCAGGAAGCCGCGGCCGGCGTCCTCGCCGTTGATCCGGAACTCGAAGGAGTGGCCGCGCGGTGCGGGATCCTCGGTGAACTCCAGCTCCTCGCCGTTGGCGATCTTGAACTGCTGGAGCACGAGGTCGATGCCCGCGGTCTCCTCGGTGACCGGGTGCTCGACCTGCAGGCGGGTGTTGACCTCGAGGAACGAGACGGTGTCGCCCTGCACGAGGAACTCGACCGTGCCGGCGCCGTAGTAGCCGGCCTCCTTGCAGATGGCCTTCGAGGAGCTGTGGATCCGGGCGCGCTGGTCGTCGGTGAGGAACGGCGCGGGCGCCTCCTCGACCAGCTTCTGGAAGCGGCGCTGCAGCGAGCAGTCGCGGGTGCCCGCGACGATGACGTTGCCGTGCTGGTCGGCGATGACCTGGGCCTCGACGTGGCGGGCCTTGTCGAGGTACTGCTCGACGAAGCACTCGCCGCGGCCGAAGGCGGCGATCGCCTCGCGGGTGGCGGAGTCGAAGAGCTCGGGGATCTCCTCGATGGTGTGGGCGACCTTCATGCCGCGGCCACCGCCACCGAAGGCGGCCTTGATCGCGACCGGGACGCCGTACTGCTTGGCGAACTCGACGACCTCGTCGGCGTTCTTGACGGGGTCCTTGGTGCCGGCGGCCATCGGGGCCTTGGCGCGCTCGGCGATGTGCCGGGCGGTGACCTTGTCGCCGAGGTCGCGGATGGACTGCGGCGAGGGGCCGATCCAGATCAGCCCGGCGTCGATGACGGCCTGGGCGAAGTCGGCGTTCTCGGAGAGGAAGCCGTAGCCGGGGTGGATGGCGTCGGCGCCGGACTTGCGTGCCGCGTCGAGGATCTTGTCGAAGACGAGGTACGACTCGGCGGACGTCTGGCCGCCGAGGGCGAACGCCTCGTCGGCAAGGCGCACGAAGGGCGCATCCGCGTCCGGCTCGGCGTAGACGGCGACGCTGGCCAGGCCTGCGTCCGCTGCCGCCCTGATCACCCGGACTGCGATCTCGCCGCGGTTGGCGACGAGCACCTTGGTGATGTGCGCGCTGGCATGACTGGGCACTGAGCCTCCTGTTGGTCGCATGGGAAACCGCGTCGGTCCCCCGGCCGGGGTCGTTGCCCGGCAGGTATGGACGGGCGTCTGTTGGGAGTGTATGCACCGTCCAGGACGCCGATGTAATTGGATAGCCAATTCACACTAGCGGCTCTCGGGAGGCAGCAAACACTACTGACAAGTAGTTCTCGAGCCTAGCGGTGGAGCGGTTCGCCGAGCGCGCAACTGCCGGTCCCGACGACCTCCTCCAACCGGATCCGCAGGCGGGCGAGGTAGCGGTGCACGTTGGCGGTCGCGACGTCGGTGTTCGGGTACCGCGCCGCGATGTTGACCCCCAGCGGGGTGCGGTTGATCCAGATGTAGACGGAGTCGTCGTACTGCTTGCTGCGAAGCGCGCGGGCGTTCCACTCCGACCAGCGGGAGGCGGACGGCGCAAACCTGACGTCCATGTACGAGACCACGAACCGCGGCCGCGCGCCCCGGCCCAGGACCTCGCAGACCCGGTCGAAGGGGACCTTCGACGAGTCCTTGGCGGCCGCGATCTGCTGGGCGGCCCGGCCGGCCAGCTCGCCGAACGACCGCGCCCCGCGGACGTCGAAGCTGATCGGACCGATACCCACGTACCAGCCGACCGATGCCGCGGCGTAGGGGTCGCTGCGGGTGTGCATCGGGGTGACGGTGTCGAAGCGGTCCTCGCCGGCGAGTTCGGCGCCCACCAGGCCCAGACAGGCCAGGGCGCCCGCAAAGAAGCTGTGCCCGACCTTCCGGCAGGCGACGGCGAAGGCGTCCGCGGCCTCGGCGTCGAGCACCCAGGCCGACAGGGCGCCCTGCGGCACCGGCCCGGCCGGCCGGTCGCCGAGTTCGAGCGGGAACCGCGGCAGCCGGCCGTCGTTGCGGTCGAGCGCCTCCCGCCACGAGCGCACGACGGGCGCGGCGGCGTCGAGGTCGGCGGCGTCCTCACGTTCGCGCACGCCGTAGTCGAGGTAGCTGCCCACCGGGAACAGGCCCGCGGCGGGACCGCCCTGTTCCTGCCGGTACAGCGCCTCGATCGCGTGCGCGATCAGCACGATGGTCAGGCCGTCGATGATCGCGTGGTCGGCGGCGAAGTAGACGGTGAAGCCGTCGTCGGGGTCCGGGGCCGCGACGGTCGCGAAGGCGAACGCGGGCCACGACAGGGGGGAGGTGGCGCGGTCGAACAGTTCGTGCAGGTGCTCGAAGATCACGGCCGAGGACCGGTGGCCGTGGGTGAGCGGGCGCACCGAGACCACGCCGCCGTCGAAGGTCTGCCGGCTGAGCCTGCCGGTGGCGGGTTCGACCTCGGCGTGGCTGCGCAGCGCCTCGTGCCGGTCGATCCAGACCCGCAGCGCCCGCCCGAACGCGGCCTCGTCGAGCGGGCCGGCCACGGTGAACGCGGTGCCGAGCCAGGACTCGTGCCCCGGCCCGGTGTGGGTGGCCGCCTCGCGCAGGCGGGCCGCCTGGACGAACGAGGCGGGCCGGGGGTCGTCGTACCAGGGTGCGGCGGACGAAGCGGCCGGGGGACCGACCGTGGGCAGCCATTCGGTGAGGGTGCCCGGGGAGACGGGGTAGTCGGCGAGTTCAGTAAATTCCATTGGCAGCATCCAGGTCTCGCGAGTGGTGTGCTTCAGGCGTAGACCGAGCCGGTCCGGGAGGGTGGCCGGACACAGCGGCCTCCGACCGGAAATTCTACCGATGGGAGGACGGGCACGCAGTCCGACAGGGTCGGACGTCAGCTCACCGCATTGTGTGCGTCGTCGCGAGACGACTGGACTTCATTCCTTAAAGGTGTCGCTTGATTCGGGTCAACATGGCGGACATGCCCCGCAGCCGCAGCGGACTGACCGCGTCGGCGAGGCCGAGGGCAGAGTAGAAGTCGGAGGGCACGTCCAGGATCGACTGTGCGCTCTGCCCGTCCAGCCCCTGGTGCAGGATCGAGGCGAAGCCACGCGTCGTCGGGGCCTCCGGCGGCGCACTGAAGTGCAACCGCACGTGCGCGCGGTCGGTGGCGTCCACCGACAGGAACAGCGGCGACTGGCACTCCGGGACGGGTTCCATCGCGGCCTGCGCGAGCTCCGCGGGCAGGTCGGGCAGCTCGCGGCTGAACTCCAGCAGCAGCTGCAGCTTCTCCTGCCCGTCGACGGCGGCGAAGTCGTCGACGATCTCGGCGAGCGGGGCGGGCAGTGCGGTCACGACGCCCCGATCTCGGTCACCACGCCGGGTGCCTCGCCCTTGACGATGGGGACCCGCACCGCGTTGCCCCACTCGGTCCAGGAGCCGTCGTAGTTGCGCACCTTCTCGAACCCGAGCAGGTGGGTGAGCACGAACCAGGTGTGGCTCGACCGCTCGCCGATCCGGCAGTACGCGACCACGTCGTCGGTGGTGGCGAAGTCGGCGTAGATCTCCTCGAGCTCCGGTCGACTGCGGAACCGGCTGTCGGGGGCCGCCGCCTTGGCCCACGGGATCGACAGCGCGGTGGGGATGTGCCCGCCGCGCAGTGCGCCCTCTTCCGGGTAGTCCGGCATGTGGGTGCGCTCGCCGGTGTACTCCTGGGGAGAACGCACGTCGATCAGCGGACCCTCGCCGAGGTGGCCGAGGACGTCGTTCTTGAAGGCGCGGATCGACGCGTCGTCCCGCTCGACCACCGGGTAGTCGGTGGGCTGGTTCTCGGGAACGTCGAGGGTGGTGTCGCGGTTCTCGGCGATCCACGCGTCGCGGCCGCCGTCGAGCAGGCGCACGTCCTCGTGGCCGAACAGGGTGAACACCCACAGTGCGTAGGCGGCCCACCAGTTGCTCTTGTCGCCGTAGATGACGACGGTGTCGTCTCGGCGGATTCCCTTGCTGCTCATCAGCTTTGCGAAGGCCGTGCCGTCGATGTAGTCGCGGGTGACCGGGTCGTTGAGGTCCAGGTGCCAGTCGATCTTCACCGCGCCCGGGATGTGTCCGACGTCGTAGAGCAACACGTCCTCGTCGGACTCGACGATCTTGAGGCCGGGTGCCCCGATGTGGCCGGCGAGCCAGTCCGCGGTAACCAGCCGTTCGGGGTGGGCATAGGCCGCGAAGGCTGCATGGGAATCGGCGGCTACGGGCACAGGCGGGCTCCTGACAAGGCGGCGGGCGGGGGCGGCCTCAATTCTAGGCGGACGCAGCCCAGGCCGCCGCCCGCCTGGGCGATACCGCGATCGCCAGGCGTACCGCGATCGACAGATCCTTGCTACGGTACTGCACCTTGACCTGCATGGATTCATCGATGACCAAATGCGGGTGGCGCTTGTTCGGAAGTTGCACGATTGTCCAATACTCGTGCGCGATGTCCGCCGGATCTCGTATTCTCTGCGCACAGACACATGCCGATCCGTGTGCCCTGAACTGCAGCGTCCGATCCTCGCCGTTGACACGAAGGTTCCCCAGCACAGACCCCATATTTCCCCGATAGCTGGACACTTTGCCCAAGTGTCGAGTCTGGTGGGGTTCAGCAATCATTTCGAGAGGTTCTACCGGTGGTTCCTGCACGTGACTCCGTCCGCGAGTCCGACATCCTCAACTCTCCGCAGACGGATGCGAACGGTGGTGTGGAGGCGTTCCCACTCTCGGCCGCGCAGCGCGGGATCTGGTTCGCGCAGCACCTGCTGCCGGATGTGCCGATCACCATTGCCCAGTGCGTCGACGTGGTCGGCGACCTCGACATGGATGCGATGCAGGCGGCGGGGGCGCTCGCCTCGCGTGAGCTGGGCACCGGGATGCTCCGGATCGTCGAGCACGACGGCGAGCCCGCGCAGGTCATCGACGAGACGCTCAACGACCAGATGAAGATCGTCGACCTGCGTTCCGCGACGGATCCGGCCGGGGCAGCCGAGGACTGGATGCGCGCCGAGTACAGCGCCCCGATCGACCTCGTGACGGACCGGTTGATCGAGTCCGCGGTGCTGCGGATCGGGGAGGACCGCTACTACTGGTACGCCCGCATCCACCACATCGCGCTCGACGGGTTCGGCGCGATGACGTACATGAACCGCGTGGCCGAGCTGTACACGGCGGCGGTCGAGGGCAGGGCCGCCGCCGACCACAAGGCCAGTCCCGTCCGGGAGATCTGCGAGGACGAGACCCGCTACCGGGAGTCCGCCCGGTTCGCCAAGGACCGCGAGTACTGGGCGGAGCGGACCCGCGAGCTGCCCGAGCCGATCAGCCTCGCCGCCAGTACCGCGGCGGTCGGTCCGTTCTCGCTGGTGGCGGGAGGGCCGCTGGCGGAGGCCACCGAGGCCGCGATCGAGGCCAACGAGTCGGCGTTCACGCCGATCGCCATCGCCGCGGTGGCGGCCTTCCTCTCCCGGCTCACCGGTGAGAGCGACGTCGCGTTGAGCCTGCCGGTGTCGGCGCGGACCACCGCGCAGATGCGGCGGTCCGGCGGCATGGTGTCCAACGTGATCCCGCTCCGGGTCCAGGTCGGCCACGAGACGACGGTCTCGGAGCTCGTCGCCGCGGTGCAGCTGGAACTGACCGGGGCGCTGCGCCACCAGCGCTACCGCCACGAGGACATGCGTCGCGGGCTCGGCTCCGGCGCCGGGCAGCGTGGCCTCTTCGGGCCGGCGATCAACCTCATGATGTTCCACAGCGAGATTCGCTTCGGCGACCTGACGGGTCGGATGCGGGTGCTGACCACCGGTCCGGTGGAGGACCTGTCCGTCAACATCTACCCGAGCGTCGCCGGAAGCCGTCCGCACCTCGACTTCGAGGCGAACCCGAACCTGTACACCGCCGAGGACCTGCAGGGCCACCACGCGCGGTTCCTCGAGTACCTCACCCAGTTCGCCGCGGCGGACGGGGCGGCGCGGGTGTCCGGGCTGGACGTCCTCCACGACGACGAACGCGCCGAGTTGGTGCCGCTGCGTGGGCCCGCCGCGTCCGCCCCGCGACTGCTGCCGGACCTGCTCGGGGACGGCGCCGCGGCGAACCCGGACGGAATCGCGATCCTCGCCGGCGACGCGCGGGTCAGCTACCGGGAACTCGACGCCCGGTCCAACCAGCTCGCACGACTGCTCGTCGACCGGGGCGTCGGCCCCGAGTCGTTCGTGGCGCTCTCCTTCTCCCGGTCGGTCGAGGCGCTCGTCGCCGTCTGGGCGGTGGCGAAGTCCGGCGCGGCCTTCCTGCCCATCGACCCGGAGCTGCCCGCCGACCGCAAGATGCACATGGTCACCGACTCCGGCGTCCTGGTCGGGCTGACCGCGGCGGCGCTGCGCGGCGCGTTGCCGTCCTCGGTCGACTGGCTGACCACGGACGACGCGGAGACGATCGCCCGGTACTCGGCGCTGTCGACGGATCCGATCACCGACGCGGACCGGCGTCACGCCCTCTGCGTCGCCAACCCGGCGTTCGTCATCTACACCTCGGGATCGACGGGTCTGCCGAAGGGCGTGGTGGTCACCCACGCCGGCCTGGTCAACTTCGCGGCCGCGGCGCGGCCGGAGTTGGACATCACGTCCGAGTCCCGGGTGCTGCGCTTCTCCTCCGCCAGCTTCGACGCCTCGGTCTTCGAGATGGTGCAGGCCTTCAGCGCGGGCGCCACGATGGTGGTGGCCCCGCCGGAGGTCTACGGCGGCGACGACCTCGTGGACCTGCTGCGGTCGCAGCGGGTCACCCACATCATCTCGGCGCCGACCGTGCTCGGGTCGGTCGACCCGAAGGGGCTGGAGGACCTGCAGGCGGTGGTCGTCGGTGGCGACGTCTGCACGCCGGACCTCGTCGAGAAGTTCGCCGACGTCTGCAGCTTCACCAACAGCTACGGGCCGACCGAGACGACGATCGTCATCACGACCGGGCACCCGCTCGCGGTGGATGACCGGATCACCATCGGCGCCCCGATCCAGGGTGCGAGTGCCCTGGTGCTCGACCGCCGGCTGCGTCCGGTGCCGGTGGGGGCCGTCGGTGAGCTGTACCTGGCCGGCCCCGCGCTCGCCCGCGGGTACCACGACCGGCGGGGCCTGACCTCCGACCGGTTCGTCGCGAACCCCTTCGAGGAGCCGGGTTCCCGGATGTACCGGACCGGCGACGAGGTCCGGTGGACGAACGACCACGAGCTGATGTTCGTCGGCCGTGCGGACCATCAGGTCAAGATCCGCGGGTTCCGGATCGAGCTCGGCGAGATCGACGCCGCGTTGACCTCGCAGGACGGCATCGACTTCGCCGTCACCATCGCGCACGAGCGCAGCAACGGTGCGATCGCGCTGGTGTCCTACGTCCGGGCCCGCTCGGGCCACGCCGTGGATCCGACGGAGGTCATCGCCCGGGCGGGCGAGTTCCTGCCCGGCCACATGCTGCCGTCCGTGGTGATGGTGATCGACAGCGTCCCGTTGACCACCGCGGGCAAGTTGGACCGCCGCGCGCTGCCGATCCCGGTGTTCGGTGCGGCCACCGCGGAGTACCGCGAGCCGGTCACCGACGCGGAGAAGGTGATCGCGGAGGTGGTCGCGGACCTGCTCGGAGCGCACCGGGTCAGCGTCGACGAGTCCTTCTTTGCCGTCGGCGGAGACAGCATCATCGCGATCCAGCTCGTCGCGCGGGCCAAGGAGCGTGGACTGCGCTTCTCGGCGCGGGACGTCTTCGAGCGCAAGACCATTGCCGAGATCGCCAGGGTCGCGGTGCGGGCGGAGGACTCGGAGTCCGCGGCACTCGTGGAACTCGACGGCGCGGGAATCGGCACGGTGCCGCTGACGCCGATCGTGCACTCGATGCTCGCCCGCGGCGGCCCGGACAGGTTCTTCCAGGCGATCGCGCTGACGCTGCCCGACAACCTCGACCAGGCCATGTTGACCGCCGCGGTGACGGCCGTGACGGACCGTCACGACGCGCTGCGTGCGCGCTTCGTCCCCGGCCCCGACGGCTGGGTGTTCGAGACCCGGGCGGACTCGGTCGACCCGTCCCGGCTGCTGCGCAGGGTCGCGGTCGACGCGTCGCCGGGCAGCGCCGAGTTCGACGGCGCCATGCTCGACGAGTGCGAGGCCGCCGCGGGCCGGCTGGACCCGGCCGACGGGGTAATGCTCCAGTTCGTCTGGTTGGCAACAGAATCGGGCGAGTCGACCTCCGCGGGCCGGCTCCTGGTCGTCGGCCACCACCTCGTCGTCGACGGGGTGTCCTGGCGCACCATTGTCCCCGACCTCGCGCAGGCCGCGATGCAGGCCGCGGCGGGTGCCCCGCCGGAGCTCGCGCCTGTCGGCACCTCACTGCGACGGTGGGCCCACGGGGTGGCCGACTCCGCCCGTGACAAGACGTTCGCCGGCGAGATGGACTACTGGACAGAGGTTCTCGCAGGTCCGGACCCGGTGCTCGGCGCCCGGTCCCTGGACCCGGTTCTCGACACGGTGGCGACCGCCGAGCGGGTGCGGGTGGAACTGTCCACCGCCGTCACCGAGTCCCTGCTGACCAGCCTGCCCGGTGCGTTCCGGTGCGGCGTCAGCGAGGGACTGATCGCGGCCCTCACCGTCGCGGTGTCGGTGTGGCGCCGCGACCGCGGGCTCGCGTCGCCCTCGGTCCTGCTCACGCTCGAGGGCCACGGCCGCGAGGACGCCGCCGTCGCCGGCGCCGAACTCTCCCGCACGGTCGGCTGGTTCACCAGCATGTTCCCGGTGCGGCTGGACCTGGCCGCGGTGGACCTCGACGACGCGATCGTCGGTGGCGACGCGGCCGCCGTGGTGATGAAGGCCGTCAAGGAACAGCTGCACGCGGTGCCGAACCGCGGCGTCGGTTTCGGGGTGCTGCGGTACCTGGACGAGGAGACCGCCCCCGTGCTCGCGGCCCTGCACGAGCCGCAGGTCAGCTTCAACTACCTCGGCCGCACCGGTGCGGCACAGGTGCCCGAGTCGATGCGGGGCCTGGGCTGGATTCCCGACCCGGACGCGCCGGACCTCAACGCCGCGAGCGGGCCCGGCATGACCGTCGCCGCCGCGGTGGACGTCAACGCCATGGTCGACGACGGAATCGACGGGCCGAGCCTGTCGGCCACCTTCGCGTTCCCGGCGGGGTTGCTCTCCGCCGAGGAGGTCGGCGAGCTCGCCGACCTGTGGCGTCGCGCGCTCGAGGGGTTCGCGGCGCATGCCGAGCAGCCCGCCACGGGCGGGTTCACGCCGTCGGACTTCCCGCTGGTCCGGGTGGGTCAGGGCGAGATCGAGCGGTGGGAGCACAGGTACCCGCTGCTGACCGACGTGTGGCCGCTCTCGCCGCTGCAGCGCGGCCTGCTCTTCCACGCCGAGCTGTCGGAGCAGACGGTGGACGTGTACACCGCGCAACTGCGGTTGAGCCTGGCCGGTGTGGTCGACTCGAGTCGGTTGCGTTCTGCCGTAACAGATCTGGTTCGTCGTCACGAGAACCTTCGTACCGCGTTCGGTTACGCGGAGGACGGCACCGCGGTGCAGATCGTGCTCGACCACGTCGACGTGCCGTGGCGCGAGGTGGACGTCCGGGCGCTGCCCGAGCACGAACGGGAAGTGCGACTGCAGAAGCTGCTGGACGACGAGCGGACCGCACGGTTCCCGATGGACAGCCCGCCGCTGCTGCGGATCCTGTTGGTGCGCACGGCGCCCGAGCGGTACGTGCTCGCCGTCACCAACCACCACATCGTGCTCGACGGTTGGTCGATGCCGCTGCTGGTGCGGGAGCTGTTGATCTCGTACGCCGCCGGCGCCGACGTCGTGGGCCTGGCCCGGCCGCGCTCGTACCGCGAGTACCTCGCCTGGCTGGCCGACTGCGACACCGCCGCCGCCCACGCAGCCTGGGCGCGCGCCCTCGACGGCGTCACCGAACCGACCCTGCTCGCGCCCGTCCGGGCGCCGGGGGAGCAGGGCCCGCTGCCCGAGGAGTTGATCGTCGACCTGCCCGCCGGGCTGGAGGACGGGATCGGCCGGATGGCCCGCGAGCACGGGGTCACGGTGAACACCGTGATCCAGGCGGCGTGGGGGCTGCTGCTGGCCCGGTTGCTCTCCCGAGACGACGTCACCTTCGGCGCCACTGTGTCCGGACGCCCGCCGCAGCTGGCCGGCGTCGAGTCCATGCTGGGCCTGTTCATCAACACCGTGCCCGTCCGCGTCCGCATCGACCCGGACGAGCCGGTCGCGGAGTTCCTGTCCCGCCTGCAGGGCGACCAGGCGGACCTGCTCGACCACCACCACGTCGGACTCGGCGACATCCAGGTCGCAGCCGGCCTCGGCGAGCTCTTCGACACCCTGACGGTGTTCGAGTCGTACCCCGTCGACAAGTCCGGGTTCGACGAGAACACCGACATCGGCGGGATGCGGGTACTCGACCTCGACGCACACGACGCGACGCACTTCCCGCTGACGTTGATGTCGGTCCTCGACCCGCGGCTGCGACTGAACCTGCGGTTCAGCCCCCTGTCCTTCGACCGGGACGCCGTGACGCTGTTGGCGTCCCGGCTGATCCGCATCCTGGACACGATGGCGACGCACCCGGCCCTGGCCGTCGGGGAGATCGACCTCTTCGGCGCGGGCGAACGGGACCGGATGCTCGGATTGTCGAGGGGCGCTCGGATGCCCGCCGACGACCGGTCCCCGGTGGCGCTGTTCGGCGCCCAGGCCGACCGGTGCCCCGACACCGCCGCGGTGGTGGCGGGCGAGACGTCGCTGACCTACTCGGAACTCGACGAGCGTTCGACGGCACTGGCCGCCGAACTCGTCCGGTTGGGGGTCGGCGTCGACGACGTGGTGGCGCTCGTGCTCCCGCGGTCCGTGGCGTGGGTCGTCGCGATGCTGGCGGCGTGGAAGGCCGGTGCGGCGTACGCGCCGGTCGACCCGACGTACCCGGCGGACCGGATCGAGTCGATCCTCGAGGACACCGGTGCGCGGTGCGTGCTGAGCGCGTCGGCCCGGGACCTGCCGGTCCCGGTCGTCGCGATGGACGAGTTCGCCGGGACCGGTGAGGTTTCCGCGCGTCCGGTCGACCGGTGGCGTGAACCGGGGGCGGGACTGCGGCTGGGCTACGTCATCTCCACCTCGGGTTCGACGGGCAAGCCGAAGCCGACGCTGGTGCCGATGGCCGGCATCGAGAACACTCTGGCCTGGTACCGACGCGAACTGCCCGCCGTCGGCGGACTGCTCATCGCGTCGTCGCCGAACTTCGACCTGACGCAGAAGAACGTGTGGGCCGCCCTGACCCAGGGGCGCACGATCCACCTGGCGGCGGACGGCTTCGACCCGTGGGACATCCTGCGGATCGTCGGCAACGGCGGAGTTCAGGTGGCGAACATGTCGCCGAGCGCGTTCGAGGCGGTCGTGGACAGCGATGTCGACGGCGTCCTCGCGGGGCTCGACATGGTCGTCCTCGGCGGTGAGTCGATCCGGGTCGGCAAGTTCGCGGCACTGATGAATTCCGGTCTGCGCGTGGTCAACAGCTACGGCCCGACGGAGGCGTCGGACGTGGTGTCGTGCCACCCGGCGTCGGCCGCGGACGTCGCCGGCGTGCCCATCGGACGCCCGGTCGCGAACCTCGACCTGTACGTGCTCGACCGTCGGCTGCGGCTGGTGCCGGCCGGGGTGGAGGGTGAGCTCTACGTCGGCGGCGTCGGCGTCGGCCGCGGCTACGGTGGCCGGTTCGACCTGACCGCGGACCGGTTCGTCGCGAACGCGTTCGGGGGGCCCGGCGAGCGGATGTACCGCACCGGCGACCTGGTGCGATGGAACGGCTCGGGTGAGCTGGAGTACATCGGGCGCTCGGACTTCCAGGTCAAGCTGCGCGGTCAGCGCATCGAGCTCGGCGAGATCGAGTCGGCGCTCACGCGCGGCGGTGCGGTCGGTCAGGCCGTGGTGCTGCTGCGCGGGGGCGTGGGCGGCGAGTACCTGGCCGGATACGTGGTGCCCGCGCCGGGCGTGGAGGTCGACCGGGCGGGCGTGCTCGAAGCACTGGGACGCGACCTGCCGGCGTACATGGTGCCGTCGGTGCTGGTCGTCCTCGACGAACTCCCGCTGAACGCGAACGGCAAGCTCGATCGGAAGGCGCTGCCGGAACCGGAGTTCGCGGGCGCGGAGTTCGTCGCCCCCGCCACGGCCACCGAACTCGTGGTCGCGCGGATCTGCGCCGAACTGCTCGGGGTGCCGCGGGTCGGTGCGTCAGACAACTTCTTCGATCTCGGTGGCAACTCGCTGCTCGCCACCCGGCTGCTGGCACGTCTCGACGCGGAACTCGGTGTGCGGGTGAGCGTCCGAGAGCTGTTCGAGGCACCGACGGTCGCGGGACTGTCCGCCCGGCTCGACGACGCCACCGACACCGGTGTGCGCCGGCCGCTGGTCCGGGCCGAGCGTCCCGAGCGGATCCCGCTCTCGCCCGCGCAGTCCCGGATGTGGTTCCTCAACCAGTTCGACCCGGGTTCCGGCGCGTACAACGTGGCGGTGGCGCTGCGGTTGAGCGGTGCCCTCGACGTCGACGCGTTGCGGGACGCGGTCAGCGACGTGGTCGGTCGGCACGAGTCGCTGCGCACCCGTTACCCGGACTCGGTCGACGGTCCCAGCCAGTTGATCCTGGCTGTGGACGACGTCGACGTGGACCTGCGGGTGGCGGCGGTGTCGCCGGCCGAGCTCTCGGACCGGCTCCTGGCGGAGGCCGCCGGCGGGTTCGACGTCACCACCGCCCCGCCCGTCCGGCTGCGCCTGTTCCGGGCGGCCCCCGACGAACACGTGCTCTCGATGGTCGTGCACCACATCAGCATCGACGCCTGGTCGATGCAGGCACTGGCGCGTGACGTCATGGTCGCGTTCGGTGCCCGTGCGCACGGAGTCGCGCCGTCGTGGCAGCCGCTGGACGTCCAGTACGCGGACTACGCGCTGTGGAAGCAGGAGATCCTCGGATCGGAATCGGATCCGCAGTCGCTGGCCGCTCGCCAGCTCGGGTACTGGTCGCAGAGCCTCGCGGGCCTGCCCGACCTGCTGCCGCTGCCGCACGACCACCGGCGTCCGCCGACCCCGAGCTACCGGGGCGACACGGTGCCCTTCACCATCGACGCGGACCTCTACCACGGAGTCCGTGAGATCGCGCGGCATGCCAACGCCACGCCGTTCATGGTGCTGCACACGGCATTGGCGGTGCTGCTCGCGCGATTGAGCGAGTCCAGCGACATCGCGATCGGCACCGCGGTCGCCGGCCGCGGCGAGTCCGCGCTCGACGACGTCGTCGGCATGTTCGTCAACACCCTGGTGCTGCGCACCGAGGTGGGCTCGGCGCGGTCGTTCGACGAGTTGGTCCGTGAGGTCCGTGCCGTCGACCTCGCCGCCTTCGGGCACGCAGACGTCGCGTTCGAGCGTCTGGTGGAGGTCACCGCACCGGCCCGCTCCACCGCACACCACCCGCTGTTCCAGGTGGTCTTTGCCTTCGAGGACCTGCCGGTCGACGGGTTTGCCCTGCCGGGTCTGCAGATCGGGCGCGAGCCGCTCGACTTCGGGGTGGCCAAGTTCGACCTGCAGCTGACGGTCAGTGAGCTGCTCGACGCCGAGGGCGCGGCCGCCGAGTTCGTCTACGCCACCGACCTGTTCGACGAGGCGACCGTGCGCGAGTTCGCCACGCGCTTCCTGCGGATCCTCACCGCCGCGGTGCGCACGCCCGCGGTCCCGGTCGGCGACATCGAGATCCTCGATGCGGCCGAGCGAATGTCGTTGCGGGAGTTGGGCGCGTCGCCGTCCCTGCCGGAGCCGGTCGGCCCGACCCTGGCATCGTTGCTGGCACAGGCCGTGTCGGCGAACCCGGCCGGGGACGCGCTGTCGTTCGAGGGGACAGTTCTGTCCTACGCCGAGTTGGATGCCCGCTCGAACCGGGTCGCGCGTGAGTTGATCGCCATGGGCGTGGCACCGGAGTCGTGTGTGGCGGTGGCCCTGGAGCGGTCGGTCGAATCCGTCACGGCGGTGTGGGCGGTCGCCAAGACGGGTGCGGCATTCCTGCCGGTGGATCCGACCTATCCGGCCGAGCGGATCGAGCACATGCTCTCCGATTCCGGTGCGGCGATCGGTCTCACGGTGGAACGGAGCCGAGGCGCGCTCGGCGAGTCGGTCCGGTGGCTGGTGCTCGACGACGCGGTGGACGCGGAGCGAGTCGCGGCCAGGACCTCGGCGACGATCACCGACGGCGAGCTGTCCGGAGTGGTGCGTCCGGAGAATCCGGCCTACGTGATCTACACGTCGGGGTCGACGGGCGTCCCGAAGGGCGTGGTTGTCACGCACGCCGGTCTGGGTGCGTTCGCGAGTGACCAGCGTGCCCGGTACGGGGTTCGCAGCGACTCTCGGACACTGCACTTCGCGTCGCCGAGCTTCGACGCGTCGATCCTGGAACTGATGATGGCGGTCGGCGGCGCGGCCACGATGGTGGTGGCGCCGACGCAGGTCTACGGCGGCGACACCCTCGCCGGGCTGCTGCGCGCGGAACGCGTGACGCATGCGTTCGTGACGCCGGCGGCCCTGGCGACGGTGGACCCGGCGGGCCTCGACCTGCTCGAGGTGGTCGTCGTCGGCGGCGACGCCTGCGAGACGTCGTTGGTGGAGCGGTGGGCGCCGGGACGGAAGATGTTCAACGCGTACGGGCCGACCGAGTCGACAGTGGTTGCGGCCCACTCGGATCCGATGGTGCCCGGTGCTCCGGTGACGCTGGGTGGCCCGGTCGTCGGGACCGACGTCGTGGTGTTCGATGCCCGGTTGCATCCGGTGCCGGTCGGTGTCGCGGGTGAGCTGTACCTGTCGGGCGCCGGGTTGGCGCGTGGCTACCATGCCCGCCTGTCGTTGACGGCGGAGCGGTTCGTGGCGAACCCGTTCGGAGCGGCCGGTTCGCGGCTGTACCGGACCGGTGACCTGGTGCGCTGGACGCGGGAGGGGACTCTCGAGTACCTCGGACGGACCGATGCCCAGGTGAAGATCCGCGGCCACCGGATCGAGTTGGGTGAGATCGACGCGGTGCTGTCTGCCCATGCGGATGTCGACTTCGCGGCGACGGTCGGATTCGACGGCCCGGCCGGTGGCCGGTCGCTGGTCGCGTACGTGCTGCCGCGGGCGGGCGCCCCGGTGGACACCGCCGCGCTGACCGCCTTCGTGCGGGATCGGTTGCCGGAGTACATGGTGCCGGCGTCGGTGACGGTGCTCGAGACGGTGCCGCTGACGCCGGGTGGCAAGCTGGACCGGAAGGCTCTGCCGGCGCCGGTGTTCGAGGTGCGCGAGTACCTGCCGCCGGGGACGGCCACCGAACAGGTGGTTGCCGACATCTTCGCCGAGGTACTCGGGACCGAGCGGGTCGGCGCGGACGACGACTTCTTCGCGCTGGGCGGCAACTCGCTCAGCGCGACCCAGGTGGTGGCCCGGGTCAACGCCACCGCGGGCACCGATCTGCGGGTTCGGGAGGTCTTCGGCAACTCGACCGTGGCGGGCCTGGCGACCCTGGTGGACACCCACGAGGCCGCGGACCGGATCCCGCTGGTCGCGGGGGAGCGGCCGGAGCGGATCCCGCTCTCACTGGCCCAGCAGCGGATGTGGTTCCTCAACCGATTCGATTCCGCGTCCGCGGTGTACAACATCCCACTCGCGGTCAGGCTGACCGGCGCCCTGGACGCCGCCGCGCTCGCGGCCGCCGTGCGCGACGTCATCGACCGGCACGAGTCCCTACGCACCCTCTTCCCGGACTCCGATCAGGGTCCGCAGCAACGAATCCTGGCCGGCGCCGAGGTGGCGCTGGACCTCACCCCGGTCGACGTCGACGGTGAGGACGAGTTGCGGACCGCGATCTTCGGTCTTGTATCCGGCGGCTTCGACGTGACCGCCGCCATCCCCTTGCGCGGCGGCATGTTCCGCCTCGACGCGAGCGAGCACGTGCTGGTGCTGGTGGTTCACCACATCAGCGCAGACGGCTTCTCGACCCTGCCGCTGGCCCGCGACGTGTTCACCGCCTACGAGGCCCGGACTCGTGGCGAGTGCCCGGACTGGGCGCCGTTGGCGGTGCAGTACGCGGACTACGCGCTGTGGCAGCGTGAGGTGCTCGGGTCCGAGGACGACCCGGAATCGCTGGCGTCGGTCCAGCTGGCCTACTGGGCGGAGCGGCTGGCCGGCGTCCCGGGCGTGCTGGAACTGCCCACAGACCGATCCCGGCCGGCGGTCGCGTCCTACCGCGGCGGCCGCGTCGACTTCGTGGTCGGTGCGGAACTGACCGAGCGACTCAACGGTCTCGCGCTCGAGCACCGCTCGACCCTGTTCATGGTCCTGCACGCGGCGCTCTCGCTTCAGCTCGCCCGGCTCAGCGGCTCCACCGACATCGCCGTCGGCAGCCCGATCGCCGGCCGCGGCGAGGCGGCGCTGGACGACGTGGTGGGCATGTTCGTCAACACCCTGGTGCTGCGCACCGAGGTGGACCCGACGCTCACGTTCGCGGACCTGCTGGCCCAGACCCGCGGGGTCGACCTGGCCGCATTCGGGCACGCCGACGTGCCGTTCGAACGCGTCGTCGAGGTCGCCAACCCGCCCCGCTCGCAGGCATATTCGCCGCTGTTCCAGGTCGCGCTGTCGCTGCAGAGTCAGGGCGTCGGCTCGCTCGAGCTGCCGGACGTGCGGGTGACGATGCTCGACCCGGAGATCGACGTCGCGAAGACCGATCTGGAGCTGACCTTCCGCGAGGGCGGGGAGGGCATGTCGGGCTCGTTGACCTACGCGGCGGACCTGTTCGACGGCGGCACCGCGCAGCGGTTCGTCGACCGGCTGGTGCGGGTGCTGGGCTCGGTCTCGGCCGACCCTGCGGTCCTCGTCGGCGAGGTCGACCTGCTCGACGGGGGAGAGCTGTCGGTGCTCGCGGAGCGGGCGATCGCGACGCAGCATCCGGTCCGGCTGATGCCGGAGATCCTGAGCACGGGCGCGGCGCTGGACCCGGAGAAGGTCGCACTGACCATGTCGGGTACCCAGATGTCCTACGCGGAGTTGGACGGGTCGTCGAACCGTCTTGCCCGGCTGCTGATCTCGCGGGGTGCCGGACCGGAGTCGGTGGTGGCGCTGGCATTCCCGCGGTCGGTGGAGTCGGTGGTCGCGATGTGGGCGGTCGCCAAGACCGGCGCGGCGTTCGTGCCGGTGGATCCGGCGTTGCCGGACGCGCGGATCGAGCACATGCTGACCGATTCCGGTGCGGCGCTGGGGCTGACGGTGGCCCGGGTCCGCGACCGGCTGCCGGACATCACCTCGTGGCTCGAGCTCGACGGCGACGTCTCCGAGGGGCTGCCGGACGGCCCGGTCGCGGATGGTGACCGGACGGCACCGCTGTCCGCGGACAACGTCGCGTACATGATCTACACGTCGGGGTCGACGGGTACGCCGAAGGGCGTGGCGGTAACCCACACCGGACTCACGGCATTCACTGCCGAGGCACGTCCGGAGATGGCGATCACCGCCGCGTCGCGGGTGCTGCGACTGTCGTCGGCGAGCTTCGACGCGTCGCTGTTCGAGATGCTGGGCGCGTTCAGCACCGGCGCGACCATGGTGGTCGCGCCGCCGGAGGTCGTGGGCGGTGACGAGCTCGCGGTGCTGTTGCGGGACGAGCGGGTGAGCCACGTGATGAGTGCGCCCGCGGCGTTGGGGACCCTGCGCGGGGAGGACCTGCCGGACCTCGAGATGGTGGGAGTCGGCGGTGACGTGTGCCCGCCGGAGTTGGTGGCGCGCTTGGCGCCCGGCCGTCGATTCGTCAACGGCTACGGCCCGACCGAGACCACGATCGTCATCACCCTGACCGAGCCGTTCTCTGTCGACGACCGGATCACCATCGGTGTGCCGATCGGCGGTGCGGGCGCGGCGGTGCTCGACGCCCGGCTGCGGCCGGTGCCGGTCGGTGTGGTGGGTGAGCTGTACCTGTCCGGTGCCGGGCTGGCACGGGGGTATCACGAGCAGGCCGCGTTGACCGCGGGCCGCTTCGTCGCGAACCCGGGCGGCCTGCCCGGTAGCCGGATGTACGCCACCGGCGACCTGGTGCGTTGGACGCCCGACGGACAACTGGACTTCGTCGGCCGCGCCGACTCACAGGTGAAGCTGCGCGGGCTGCGGATCGAGCTCGGCGAGATCGAGGCGGCGCTGGCCGGTTGCGCGGGGGTGGCGCAGGCGGTCGTGATGGTGCACGAGGACCCGCACACCGGGCAGCGGCTGCTCGGTTACGTGGTGGGTGAGACGGATTCGGCGCTGGATCCGCAGGCACTGCGCGATGCATTGTCCAGTTCGTTGCCGGCGTACATGGTGCCGGCTCAGGTGGTGGTGCTCGACGAGCTCCCGCGCACGGTGGTGGGCAAGTTGGACCGGAAGTCCTTGCCGGTGCCCGAGTTCGAGGCGAGGGCCTTCCGGACGCCGTCGACGCCGATCGAGGAGATCGTGGCCGGCGTGTTCGCGGACGTGCTCGGGGTCGAGCGGGTCGGCGCCGACGACGACTTCTTCGCCCTCGGCGGCAACTCGCTGATCGCCACCCAGGCGATCTCGCGGCTCGGCGCCGCGCTGGACACGCAGGTGCCGGTGCGGGTGCTGTTCGAGGCC
>NZ_JBFUJP010000054.1:0-32712 GCF_056401315.1 Rhodococcus sp. P4_F5
GTCCAGGTCCCGGTACACGGCCTCGATCGCGTCCAACGGGTCGCCGGAGTCGAGCATCGCGAGAGTCCCGGTGTCGGCACTGTGAATCTGCCCCAGCGCGTAGCCCATGTCGTCGGCGAGATGCTTGCGCACCTCGTCGAGTTCGGGGTCCCGCTGCAATTTACGCGGGGTCCAGGTCCCGGTACACGGCCTCGATCGCGTCCAACGGGTCGCCGGAGTCGAGCATCGCGAGAGTCCCGGTGTCGGCACTGTGAATCTGCCCCAGCGCGTAGCCCATGTCGTCGGCGAGATGCTTGCGCACCTCGTCGAGTTCGGGGTCCCGCTGCAATTTACGCGGGATCGACTCACCGACAACCATGTCCATCACGAGATACGGAGCATCGATGCCCGGTGCCGTGTCCCCCGATGCGAGGACGGCGGGCACCGGAACCCCGACTGCCGAGGCGGCCCGCAGGCATGCGACCTCCGCCCGCATCCGGTCGGCGTCGCCGTGCCCGGGCGGGTCCCGGCGCAGCACAACCTCCTGCGATCGGCCGTCCGCGCCGCGGACCTCGACCGCCCATACCTGCCGGCTCGCCCCGCCGGTCAGCTGCCGGGGTTCCCCGACTGTCACCTCGGTGCCGAAGGTGTCGCTCAGCGCGACGCGGATTCCGTCACCGAGGCTGCCGGCACTGTGAGTCACAGCCATGGTGCGGCACCGGGGTCGCGCAGCAGTCGGCGTGCGGTCGACATGCGGTGCACCTCGTCCGGCCCGTCGTAGATGCGCGCGTAGCGGGCCTGCCGGTACATCCGTTCGAGCGGGGTGTCAGCGGTCAGACCGAGCGCGCCGTGCACCTGGATGGCGCGATCGACGACATCGTGCAGCATCCGGGCACCCCAGAACTTCACCAGACCAATCCGAACCCGGGCGTCCTCGCCGGCGTCCATCGCGCGGGCCGCATCGAGGGTCATCAGGCGGGCCGCGTGGATCTGCGCCGCGGATTCCGCGATGTACCGGTGGACCTCGCCCTTCTCGGCGAGCAGCGACCCGTGCACGTAGCGGGTGTTCGCGCGCTCGCACATCAGCTCGTACGCCCGCTGCGCCTGACCGAGCCAGCGCATGCAGTGGAAGATCCGACCGGGCCCGAGCCGGTCCTGGGCGACGACGAAGCCCTTGCCCCGCTCGCCGAGGAGGTTGGCGGCCGGCACTCGGACGTCGGTCAGGCGGACCTCGTAGTGGTCGCTGGGGTCGTGCCCCATGGTCGGGATCGACCGGACGATCTCGAACCCGGGGGTGTCGGTCGGCACGATGATCGCGCTGATCCGGGAGTGCCGGGGGGTCGACTCGGGCTCGGTGCGAGCGAAGACCGAGCAGTAGCCGGCATCGGCCACGCCTGTGGTGAACCACTTGTGGCCGTTGATCACCCAGGTGTCGCCGTCGAGTTCCGCGCGGGTCTCGATCAGTGTGGGATCGGACCCCGCCGTGTCGGGTTCGGTCAAACCCACCGACGGCAGGAACTCCCCCGCGAGAATCGGCGGGATCCACCGCTGCTTCTGCTCTTCGGTGCCGTGCTTGTGGAGCATCAGGGTGTCCTGCATGGACACCGAACCGACTGCGAGCTGGCCGAATTCGGACCGGCCGATGACCTCGTTGAGGTAGACGAAGTCCAGGAACGGCACTCCACCGCCACCGACGTCAGCCGGGTGCCCGAGTGCCCACAGGCCGAGTTCCTTCGCCCGGGAGCGCAGTTGCTCGAGAGTCTCGTGGGCGGCCTCGTCCTCCTTCGCCAGGACGGGTTCCGCCGGGATCACCTCGTCGTCGACGAACGCGCGCATCCGGGCGCAGAGGTCGGCGATGGCGCCTTCGGGATGGTTCGCAGTCATGAGTGCCTCCTTGTGGCAGCGGCGGTTTGCAGGGGTCGAGTGGCGGCCGAGTCGACGTACTCGTCGATGCGGGTGATCCGCCCGTCCTCGACGCGAACGAACAGGCTGGCCGGCACCTCCAGTGGGCCGTGCCCGGGGAGGGTGCCGCGCACGACGTGCTGTTGAACGAATCCGTCGGGCAGCACGTGGCGGCGGATGTCCTCGTAGCGGAAGTTCTCGAGGGTGCGGGAGAGCCAGCGCAGGACGCGGAGGTTGTCCGCGACCGTCTGCTCCTGGCCGTCGTCGTTGTGCCAGATGCGCGCGTCCGGCGAATACAGGTCGGTGAGTGTCGCTTCGTCGCCGCCGCAGACGGCGGCGAAGAAGCGATCTGCGAGGTCGTTCATGCGAAAATGCTTCTCCTCACGGCAGTAACACGGGTGCAACGTCCGGGCCGGCAACAAACGTGCCGAGACACAACCAGGTGCGGTCGACCGGCGCGACAGCGCGCAGGCCGCGACCGGGACGGAGATGACCCACACGGGCCCTCGCCCCCACCGACGGGGAACGCGGTGTTGACAGATGACTTGGCCACGGAGAAACTATCCAAGAACATGACATGACTGTCAAGTCAGATTACGCCCCATTCGTGCCACGACGTTCCACGAAAGGACCGCCATGACCGCAACCAACCCGAAGTTCGAGTTCCGCGGGATCAATCACCTCGCACTCGTGTGCTCGGACATGAAGCGCACCGTCGACTTCTACTCGGGAACCCTGGGCATGCCGCTCGTCAAGACGCTCGATCTTCCCGGCAACCTCGGACAGCATTTCTTCTTCGATTGTGGAAACGGAGACACGCTGGCGTTCTTCTGGCTGGCGGATGCCCCCGACGCAGTTCCCGGAGTCTCCGCCCCAGCCGGACTGCCCGACCGGGACGAGCTCGTCAGCGCGGTCGGCTCGATGAATCACGTCGCGTTCGCCGTCCCGCCGGAGAAGTTCGACGAGTACCKCAAGCGACTCAAGGCCGACGGCGTGCCGCTGAGCATCGTCCTCAACCACGACGACAGCCCGGAGGGCGCATCGCGGGAGATCCATGCCGGCACCTTTGTCCGGTCGTTCTACTTCCAGGACCCCGACGGCGTCCTTCTCGAGTTCGCCTGCTGGACCCGCGAGTTCACCGAGGCCGACGTCGCACACGAGCCGAAGACGGCCGCCGACCGGCGCGTGCCCAGCGCCTCCTGACAACCCGAAAGGAACCCACCATGCCCCGACTTCGCGAGGTCCCCCGCGCCGAGGTGACCGACGAGAAGATCCTCTTCTTCTACGACCGTCTGTTCGGCCCCGACAAGGACCCCGCCGTCGACCACGGCACCATCCACGCCACCCCCGGCGACTGGTGGACGGTCTTCGCTCAGTCCCCCGACGTGTTCCGCCACGCCGTACGAGGATTCGCCCTCTACCGCAACGCCGACCTCGACCCCCTGCTGCGCGAACTCGGCCAGGCCCGCGCCGGCTACGCACGCGGCAGCCAGTTCGTCTTCTCCCAGCACTGCAAGCAGATGCGCTCCCTCGGCATGACCGAGGAGAAGATCGCGGCCCTCCCCTACTGGCAGATCAGCGACCAGTTCTCCGAACTCGAACGCGCCGTCCTGGCATACACCGACGGACTCGTCCACGACGGCGGCCGGGTCCCCGACGAGGTGTTCACCGTCCTCAAGGCGAGCCTGTCGGACAAGCAGATCATGGAACTGACGTACATCACCTGCATGTACGACATGCACGCCACGATCTGCCGAGCACTGCGACTCGAATTCGACGACCGCCCCGAGCCCATCGAGGAGGTCCGCATCCCCGAAGGCGTCGTGGTCGCCGACCTGTCCGCGGACCTGTCCGGGGAGTAACTTCCTCGCCTGCGGAAGTCAGACAACCCTTTCGACCCGCTACCTAGGAGTGAACATGGAACAGATTGCCGTCCTGGAATTGACGTTCAAGCCGGATTCCCTGGAGTCCGCACGCACGGTGATGACCCGGGTGCTCGAGGAGACTCGAGGATTCCCCGGCTGCCTGCGCGTCAATTCGGTCGTCGACAGCAAGAACCCCAGCACCTGGCGTTTCGTCGAGACCTGGGAATCGGCCGAGCACGAGGCCGAGTACCGCAAGTTCCGAGCCGGTGAGGGAGCCATCACCGATCTCGGTCCGCTCCTCGCCGGAGCACCGTCGCTCACGACGGGAACCGTCGACCCGCACCTGTGACTGAACGGCCCTGGCTGTACGGCTAGGGCTGGTTGCACGAAAGCACCGACGCGCACCGAGCCGGTCGCCGAACAACCGAAGGTCTCCTGTCCGACATCGTCGGGCAGGAGACCTTCGTCGTCCACCAACCTTTCGTGCACCGAACAGGCCCTCGGGCTCGAGGAGCAGGACGCCGAGGATCGGGACCAGCGCCACTGCCTGCTTGAAGTCGTGACCGATCCACGAGATGTACGTGCCTGCCAGGGTTTCCGCCACACCGAAGGCGCGACGCACTCACCGGCCGTGTCGTCGCATTCAACCAACGGCTCCACACCATGGACCTTGCCGAACACGGACCGGACCTCGCGGTGAGCAAATGGGAGTGGGCCCCACACAATCGGTGTGGGGCCCACTTCGGTCGACGTCCCGTGAGCGGCCCAGTCGATCCGCCAACGACGTCGGCAATACAGCGGCCGGGACCAGATGTCAGTCGTTCTCCTGCATGGCGATACCGGACGCCTGCAGGTCTGCCCAGCGGCCGTCGTCGATGCCCGCCAGCGTGGCGAGAACTTCGCGGGTGTGCTCACCGAGACCCGGCCCGGGAACCGGTTCCGTCGGCTGAGATCGGGAGAACTTGGGCACGACGCCGGCGGCGGGAACTGCCACACCGAACTGGTTGACGAGGCGCACCACCATGTCCCGCGCGGCGTAGTGCGGGTCGGTGAGCATGTCCGGTGCGGTGTAGATCCGGCCGGCCGGAACGCCGCCGTCCTCCATGGTCTTCAGCAGCACATCGCCACTCATCGTCGATGTCCAGGCGCCGATGATGGCGTCGATCTCGGCCATGTTCTCGCCTCGCGGCCCGTGCTCGGCGAACCTCGGGTC
This sequence comes from Rhodococcus sp. P4_F5, assembly GCF_056401315.1. Classification (NCBI taxonomy): domain Bacteria; kingdom Bacillati; phylum Actinomycetota; class Actinomycetes; order Mycobacteriales; family Nocardiaceae; genus Rhodococcus; species Rhodococcus sp. P4_F5. Next base: position 4,960 of record NZ_JBFUJP010000054.1, read on the forward strand.
ATCGGCCAGTTCGGCTCGGCCCATGGCGGCGCAGAGCCTGCGGAAGACAGTGTCGGCGTTGGCGGCGATGATCACCTCGGCTCCGTCGGACGTGGGATACACGTTCGACGGCGCAACTCGGGGCAGTACGGATCCGGTGCGCCCGCGAGTGACTCCGGCGATTTCATGGTCGGCCATCGTCGATTCCATCAAAGCGGCCACCGCCTCGTAGATCGCGACGTCCACCTCCTGCCCCCGGTTGCTGACCGACCGCTCGTGGACCGCCGCGAGGGTCCCGATCACGGCGAACAGTGCCGCCAGGGAGTCCCCGAGGCTGATGCCGACGCGGGTGGGGGGCAGTTCGGGATTGCCCGTCGTATGCCGGATGCCACCCATCGCCTCGCCGACGCTGCCGAAACCGGCATCCGTCGAGCGCGGCCCGTTCTGACCGAACCCCGAGACGTGGACGAGAATGATGCGGGGGTTGATCGCCGAGAGGGACGCATAGTCCAGTCCCCACTTCGCAAGCGTGCCGGGCCTGAAGTTCTCGAGGACGATGTCGGCCTCGGCAACCAGCTTGCGAACCAACTCCCGACCGTCGGGCTGCCGCAGGTCGATTGCAACGGACTTCTTGTTCCGCGCAATGGAGGGCCACCACAGGCTTTCGCCGTCGACCGTGACACCCCACCGCCGCATCGAGTCACCGGATCCCGGCGCCTCGACCTTGAGCACCTCGGCTCCGTAGTCACCCAACAGCTGCCCCGCAAAGGGGCCGGCGATGAAGCTTCCCAATTCGAGCACGCGCAGACCGCTCAGCGGACCAGTTGATGTCGTCATGATGCGATTGTACACAATTAGTCCTAAATCGGACTGAATGAACTGGAAATGGGCATATTCTGCATACAAAGACGGGCAGCTGGCCGGGATAGGCTTGCCGCGAATCGATTCCCACACAACGAAGAGGCACCGTGGCAACCACACCGCAGGCACCGGGTCAGGCCGCCTACTCGCAGATCCGCCAGGCAATCGTCGAAGGTCGCTACCGGCCCGGTCAGCGCCTGATCGAACAGCGGATTGCCGAGCAGTTCTCACTGTCGCGCACGCCCGTGCGTGAGGCGCTCCGCCGACTCGAGGCGGAGGGTCTCGTGCTCAGCGAGCCCAACCGGGGAGCCATCGTCCGGACCCTGTCGATGGCAGACGTGTCCGACTTGTACGGGCTTCGCGCCCGACTCGAGGCCTATGCCGCCGAGCTGGCGGCCGAGCGCATCGATCTCGCGACACGGGAGGTGCTCGACGCGGGGATCGGGGCTTTCGCGCTGGCCCTGGCCGCGCCGCAGGTGGACCCGGTCGACCGGGTTCGGGCCGTGGACACCGCGAACAGCCAGATCCACCGAGCGATCACGGCCGGCGCCAAGCACGAACGCCTGAGCCGCCTGCTCGAACGCACCACCGACGTCCCGCTGGTCTTCCAGGCATTCCGCCAGTACGACCGCGCCCAAACCGAGCGGTCACACCTGTTCCACCAGCTCATCCGCGACGCGATCGTCGCCGGCGACGGACGCCGGGCATCCGCCCTGATGCACGAGCACGTCCTCCAGGGCCGCGACGTGCTTCTCGCCCACCTCGCAGCAACCAGCAGCGACGAGGTGGACGAGTTGTTCGGCGTGTCAGCCCGGGAAGCCGCCGGCACGAGCGAGCTGGCCGGGAACCGTCGCACCGAGCACCCCGCCGAGCCAGTCTGACGCTTCGATCAGTTCGGGCAGCCGCGCGCCCGAGGCGATGCCACTGCGGTCGAGGAGATAGACCAGGTCCTCGGTCGCGATGTTCCCGGTGGCGTCCGGAGCGAAGGGGCATCCGCCGATCCCACCGATCGAGGAGTCCAGCACCGTCACCCCCGCGTCGATGGCCGCCACCGCGTTCGCATAGCCGGTGTTGCGCGTGTTGTGGAAGTGGGCGCGCAACCGGATTCCGGGCGCGGCCGCGGCGGTCCCCGCGACCAACCGGGCAACCTGGGCGGGCACCCCGACCCCGATCGTGTCGGCCAGTGAAATCTCGTCCACACCGAGATCGGCCATCTGCCCAGCCAGGGCGAGGACCCCGGACTCGGCAACCTCCCCCTCGAACGGACAACCGAATGCGGTGGCGATGGTGACGGACACCCCGACGCCCGCAGCGCGGGCGTCGTCGACGAGATCGCGCACGGTCTGCACCGAGTCCGCGACCGACATGCGCTGGTTGCGCAGACTGAAGGTCTCGGACGCCACGACAACGAAGTTCACCTCGTTCACGCCCGCCGCCACTGCGCGATCGAAGCCGCGCCGATTGAGCACGAGGCCGCTGTAGGAGACGTCGGCGCGCCGCGGCACCCCGGCCATGACTGCCTCCGCATCGGCCATCTGCGGCACCGCCGCCGGGTGCACGAAGCTGGTTGCCTCGATGCGACGCAGACCCGACGCGATGGCGTGCTCGATCAGCGCGATCTTGTCAGCAGTCGAAACGTGCACTGCCTCGTTCTGCAGCCCGTCGCGGGGGCTCACCTCGACGATCTCCACGGCGTATCCCCTTCCGTTGCAACTCCGCTCGGCAACTACACGCCGACCTACGCCACTATTGTATACAAAAGATGCCGCCCGGCCGAGGGGTGAAGTACCGCGGTCCGGCGGGAACGCCGCCCGGCGCGAGACCATCGCGGTCCGCGACAAGGCAGACATGCTTGCGCGTCGGCCGCGTGGCGCGACGCCTTGCGCCGCCGCCGACTCCGCGCCGCGGATGGGCAACCCGACTGCCGACGAGAGCCCGTGCAGACTCCGGCCAGGTAGTCAATATCCCTAGTGACGCAACACTATTGCGTTTCACGCGACGAGCGTATCGGCGGCCGGCACCAGCGCATGCCGCGCGGCCCCGGCCGCGGTTCGACCAGCGCCCATCCCCACCCGGCGGAATCGCCGCACACCGCGCAACGCCGACTGCCCCGACGGCCGGCCAGCCATCCGAGATCCATACACGCTTTCCCCATCGACCCGGGCGATTCGCCTGTTTCGAAGAAAGTACTTGTGACCTGTCGCACTTTCACGCTAGATTGTGTGCAATCCAAGCCACACGGCCTCGTTCTGACTGGAGCCCACATGCTTTACAGCGACCTTCTGCGGCGGAACGCCGCTCGCTACCCCCGTCGGACCGCGCTCGCAATGGACGACGGATCCGACGCTCGGACCTACGCCGAGCTCTACCAGCGCGCCCTGCGCCTGGCCAACGGCTTGAGTGGCCTCGCGGCCCCCGGTGACCGCGTGGCACTGCTGTCCGAGAACAACCTCCAGTACGTCGAGGCCTACTACGGGGTTCCGACCGCCGGGATGGTTCTGACGCTGCTCAACTACCGGCTGCACCCCAAGGAGTGGGTCTGGATCCTCAACGACTCGGGGGCCCGCGTGCTGATGGTGGAGTCGAAGTACCTCGAGATGATCGCCGACTGTCGATCCGAGCTCACGAGCGTCGAGCACATCATCGTGATCGGAGAGGGGGCCGCGGGCTTCACTGCTTACGAGAACGTCCTGCAGTCCGCGTCGACGGTTGCCCCACGGCTGGCGATCAGCGACGACGACGACGCCTGGCTCCTCTACACCAGCGGAACGACGGGCAAGCCCAAGGGCGCCCGGCTGAGCCATCGCAACCTCAACACCGCGCTGATCCAGTCCGCGATCGAGTACGACCCGAAGCCGGACACCTGCTTCCTCAACGCCATGCCCCTCTGCCACATCGCCGGATACCTGACCCCGCTGCACCAGTTCCATGGCGGCTCGGTGCTGATGATGTCGGGCTGGGACCCCGAGCGGTGGATGCAGTTGGTGCAGGACAACCGCGTGACCAGCGGCGGCTTCGCCCCGACCATGATGCAGATGCTGCTCGCGCACCCCAAGATCAACGACTACGACCTCAGCAGCCTGGAGTGGATGGGCTACGGGGCGTCGAAGATCCCCGCCGATGTTCTGCGCCAGACTCTCGATCGGTTCGGTCCGGTCGTCTACGCGGGCATGGGCATGACAGAGCTCGGCGGCAACATGCTCACGCTCGACAAGGCGGCGCACGTCCGGGCGGCTCAGGGCGAGGAACACCTGCTCGACGCCGTCGGCAAGCCGATGTCCCTGGTCGATGTCCGCGTCGTCGATCCGCTCGGCGACGACTGTGCCCGCGGCGAGGTAGGCGAGATCGTCGTCCGGGGCGACCAGGTGACCAAGGGATACCTCGGCAACCCCGCGGCGAACGACGAGGCATTCGAGGGCGGCTGGTTCCACACCGGCGACCTGGCGCGCCAGGACGAGGAGGGCTACCTCTACATCGTCGATCGCGCGAAGGACATGATCATCACCGGCGGCGAGAACGTGTACTCCAGCGAGGTCGAGAACGCGATCTACACCAACCCCGACGTTCTCGGGGCAGCCGTCATCGGAACGCCCGACGAAAAGTGGGGTGAGCTCGTCACCGCCGTCGTCGTCCGCAAACCCGGCACCGAGCTGACCGCCGACGAGGTTGTCAGCAGCTGCAAGTCGCAACTCGCCGCCTTCAAACAGCCCCGCAAGGTCATCTTCATCGACGAGATGCCCCAAACCGTCAGCGGCAAGATCCGCAAGAACGTCCTGCGCGATCAGTTCACCACCAACTGACGCCACCTCCCGCAACACACGAACCGAGGAGAACCCGATGGCTTTCACCGTAGTAACCACCGGACTGAAGTTCCCTGAAGGACCCGTAGCACTGCCCAACGGCGACGTGTTGGTCGTCGAGATCCACCGGGGCACGCTCACCCGAGTGACCCCCGAGGGCGCCACCACCGTGGTCGCAGAAGTCGGCGGCGGACCCAACGGCACCGCGATCGGCCCCGACGGTCGCGCGTACATCGCCAACTGCGGCGGAATGAACGCCACCGAGGCCTACGGCTACGTCTTCGCCGGCGGCACCCCGGAGGACTACACCGGAGGCAGCATCCAGGCCGTCGACCTGGAGACCGGCGAGGTCGAGACGCTCTACACCGAGTGCGACGGCACCCCGCTCCGCGGACCCAACGACATCGTCTTCGACGCGCACGGCGGCTTCTACTTCACGGACCACGGCAAGAGCAACGACCGGGGTAGCGATCACGGCCACGTCTACTACGGCACCAGCGACGGCTCATCCATCCGCCGCATCACCTCGGAAATGAACGGACCCAACGGAATCGGCCTCTCCCCCGACGGCACCCGCCTCTACGTCAGCGAGACCTACACCGCACGCGTCTGGTGGTGGGAGGTCACCGGACCGGGCGAGATCGCCGGTGGCCTCACTCTCGCCGGCTCCGGCGGTGGCAACTTTCTCTACGCATCGTCCGACTTCCGCTACTTCGACTCGCTCGGCGTCGAGGCCAACGGCAACATCTGCGTCGCATCGCTGGCCACGCCCGGCATCAGCGTGATCAGCCCGGAGGGCCAACTGGTCGAGTTCGTCGGCATCGACACCGACGGAGACCCCGGCATCACGAACATCTGCTGGGGCGGACCGGACATGCGAACGGCGCACGTCACCGCGTCGAGCACCGGCAAGGTGCTCCGATTCGACTGGCCCCGAGCCGGTCTGGTTCTCAACAACCAGGCAGCTCTGGTCTGACGACCGCATCGTCGGGAGACCATCGATCGGTTCGACTGGGCGTTGCACACGGCGACAAGTCATGTGCAACGCCCAGCGCTGTATCTGGCGCCTGTCCTGCTGTGACAGGCCTGCCGAGTATGCCCAGCTGCCGCCGCTACCGGGTCACACACCACCTCGGTGTCGAGTGCTGCACCCCCGGCGTCGCGATCACCCACGAGCAGTTGGACGCCTGCGCCGTGAGCGAGTTCTGGTCTGCGGGTGCGCCCGGACTGGGCATGGAAGCGGCGTCCTGGATCCACGAGAAGGAGACCGCCGCGCCGGCCGTCGACAACGTGGCGGTCGAGGTGGAGCAGGATCCCGATTCACCGGTCTACCCATTACATGTCCGGGTGATCCGAGATCTCGGGCTCACCCTCGGCGAGGTGTGGTGGTTGGTGGACCACGCCGCGATGTGCGCAGGAGAACCGGTACGAGTTCTTCCTCGCCGCGTCCCCGCTCAACGGCACCGACCGCCCCACCCGACATCTGGATCGTGAAACAGCTGCCGGGACGGCGGACGTTCCTGGTACGGCGGGTACCTCCGATTCGCCGGTAGGCTGGGCGCTGTCCGGATTTCTCCTTCGGGAAGGCTCCAGTGGAACTCCTTCTGATCGTCGCCATCATCGCCGTCGTCGTCTTCCTGGTCATGCGGAGCCAGAAGCGCTCGGCCGGCCATGCCGCCAACCAGCTCGAGGATGCGAAGGCCGACGCACGCCAGGCCATCGAGCGGCTCGCCGGCCAGGTGTACATCCTGACCGGCACCGACACGGCCTCCAAGCAGGCCCTGGCGGACGCCTCCGAGCGGAACATCGCCGCGGGCTCGCAGATCGACCAGGCCACCACCCCGGCACAGGCCCGACTCGCCAAGCAGACCGCACTCGAGGGGCTCTACTACATTCGCGCCGCCCGCACGGCCATGGGCATGGACCCCGGCCCCGAGGTGCCCAGCATCGACGGCCAGCGCGCCGCCGGCCAGGTCACCGAGGACCGCGAGGTCGACTTCGAGGGGCGACAGGTTGCCGCGTCACCGAACCCGTCGCAGCGCACCCCGAACTACTACCCCGGCGGCCGGGTCGCGGGCCGGCCGGTGCCCGCCGGCTGGTACTCCGAGCCGTGGTGGAAGCCGGCACTGGTGGCGGGAGCATGGGGCGTCGGCTCGATGCTCCTGTTCTCGACCATGTTCAGCGGCATGGCGGGCGTGCCCTACGACGCCCAGCATTTCGAGGACGGTGCGGGCGCCGAGGGTGACGCCGGTGCCGACGCGGGCGCGGACGGCGGTGCTGACGGGGGCGGCGACGACTTCGGCGGCGGTGACAACTACGCCGGCGGCGAGGACTTCGGCGGCGGCGGTTTCGACGGCGGGGGCGACTTCGGCGGCGGCGGGTTCGACTTCTAGTTCCGCCCACACATCTTCGGCAGGATTTCGCCCGGATTCCGGGTGGAATCCTGCCGAAGTTCGTTCAGGCCGGCTGACAGGTGGGGCACCAGAACAGGTTGCGCGCCTTCATGACCGAGCCGGTGACCGGCGTCCCGCAGACCCGGCACGGCGACCCCGTCCGGCGGTAGACGTACGTGCGGGGACGGTTCTTGGCGTAGGCCGGGTCGCCGTTGTCGTGCTCGGGCCGCACCACGTGCATGACGCCCTCCCGCACACCGACGTTCATCAGGGTGACCAGGTCGGCCCACAGCGCGGTCCACTGCTGCTCGGACACCTCGACGCCGGGCCGGTTCGGGTTGATCTCGTGGCGGAACAGGACCTCGGCCCGGTAGACGTTCCCCACCCCTGCGAGCACCGCCTGGTCCATCAGCAGTGCGCCGATCGCGGTCCGCGACTTGGAGATTCGGCGCCAGGCGCGGTCCGGGTCGGCGTCGACGCGCAGCGGGTCGGGTCCCAGCCGGCGCTCGAGCGCGTGCAACTGTTCCTCGTCGTAGATCTCGCACGCGGTGGGCCCGCGCAGGTCGGTGCCGATCGCGGCGCCGACCATCCGCATCCGCACCTGCCCCACCGGCGCGCCCATCGGCAGCGGCAGGTCGGTGAACTTGCCGTACAGCCCCAGGTGCACGTGCACGATGCGGCCGCCCTCGTAGTGGTGCAGCAGGTGTTTCCCCCACGCCTCCGCGCGGACCAGCACCCGGCGGTCGACGAGCGCGGCCCCCGCCTCGAACCGGCCCTGCGGGCTGGAGACGCGGACGGGAGCACCCGCGAAGTCTCGCTGGTGCTCCCGTGCCAGGCGGTGGAGGGTGTGTCCCTCAGGCATGCTGCGAGCTCACGCCTCCGGCAGCGCCGGCGGCACGCCGGTGCGCTCGTACTCGGACAGGATGTCGATGCGACGCTGGTGCCGCTCCTCCCCCGACCACGGGGTCGCGAGGAAGGCGTCGACGATGGCCAGCGCCTCCTCCAGGGAGTGCATGCGGCCGCCGATGCCGATCAGCTGCGCCTTGTTGTGCTGGCGGGCCAGCTGCGCCGTCTCCACGCTCCAGGCCAGGGCGCAACGGGCGCCGGGCACCTTGTTCGCGGCGATCTGCTCGCCGTTGCCGCTGCCGCCGAGGACGATGCCCAGGCTGCCCTCGTCCTCGACCACCCGGCGGGCGGCCTCGACGCAGAAGGCGGGGTAGTCGTCGACCGCGTCGTACTCGTGGGCGCCGCAGTCGACTGCCTCGTGTCCGTTGGCGGTGAGATGGTCGATGATCTGGTTCTTGAGCTCGAAGCCAGCATGGTCGGCACCCAGGTATACGCGCATGACCCAATTCTGACAGGTCGCGGCGGCGTCACCGGAACCGACCACACATAGGGTCACCGTCATGGAGCAGATCCCGCCCCTGGCCCCTCATCCCGTCCAGCCTGCACACCCCCAACCGGCCTACGGCCCGCCGCCGATGCCGCCGCCGCGCGGACTCTCGCCCTGGGGCATGCCCGCGCGGCACCGGTTCGAGAACGCGCTGCTGGTCCTCGCGATCACCGTCACCGCGCTCGCCTACCTGGTCTCGATCGCGCTGCTGGTCAGCGGGCGGCTGGACACCTGGATCGGAATCCTGCTGCTGGCACCGCTTCTGGTCTACCTGGCCCGCGGACGGATGTACGCCGCGCAGCGGGTGAACGGCGTGAAGATGAGCCCCACCCAGTTCCCCGACGGGTACCGGATGGTCGCCGAGGCGGCGGCCCGGTTCGGCATGTCGCGGGTGCCGGACGGCTACGTGGTCCTCGGCAACGGGCAGATCAACGCGTTCGCGTCCGGACACGGGTTCCGGCGGTACGTGGTGGTCTACAGCGACCTGTTCGAGGTCGGCGGCCAGGCCCGCGATCCCGACGCCCTCGCGTTCATCGTCGGCCACGAGGTGGGGCACATCGCGGCCGGGCACACGTCGTACTGGCGTCAGCTCGGCATGTTCGGCGCCAACTACGTCCCGGTGATCGGCTCGTCGCTCTCGCGGGCACAGGAGTACACCGCCGACAACCACGGGCTCTGCAACCGGCCCACCGGGGCGGTCGGGGCCATCGGGGTGCTGGGCGCGGGCAAGTACCTGATGGGGCTGGTGAGCTTCCAGGAGATGGCCGACCGGGCCAGCACCGAACGCGGGTTCTTCCCGTGGCTGGTCAACGTCCTGGCCAGCCACCCGGTGCTGACCTGGCGGGCGGCCGCCCTGCGGGACCGGTCCCGGCACGGCCGGATCTTCTTCCGCCCATAGGCAGCTCCGCTGCTCGTGGCGTTCGACGGGTCCCGGGACCCGTCGAACGCGCACGAGCCGGACCCGGCCACCAGTCGCTAGGACCGGACAACACGCTCGCAGTGGGCGCGCACCCGCCGGTTCTCTCCGTCCACCCAGCCCTTGGACTCGGCGTAGTCGATCATCGAGACGAACCGCGGCAGCCAGTCGGTCACCCGGTCGGGGTGCGCCCGCACCGCGCGTTCCAGCTCAGCGATCTCGAGCCAGACGTGACCGCCGGCGATGATGCCCCACCCACCGAGCACCGAGGCCATCCGATCGGCGTCGGGGTCCCCGGACACCGTCACCGCGAGCCGCGTGAACTCGTCGACACCGGTCAGTGTCACCGGCGCGACGTCCGAATCCAGGTCCACTTCGAGCTGCATGGCACGCACTCCTCCGACATCGATGTCACCAATTGGATCAGCCGATCCAATCAGTGCCATTGGAAGCCATCGCCGGGCCGCAGTCAAGATGTGGAATGCTCGGCGCATGTCCACCGCCTCCGGGAACCGACAGGGCACCGCCACCCGCCTGCGCCTGATCAAGACGGCCGAACGACTCTTCGCCACCCAGGGCTTCGACGCCGTGTCGGTGCGCGCGGTCAACGCCGCCGCCGGACTGGGCCCCGCGTCGGTGCACTACCACTTCGGCACCAAGGAGGACCTGCTCGCGGCGGTGCTCGTCGATCTCGGCGGCGCGGTGCACGACCAGATCACGGCGAACGTCGCGGAACTGGCGGCGGGGCCTCGGCCGGCCGACGCCGATGCGCTGGTGCGCGCGGTCACCGGGCCGTACCTGGAACTCCTTCTGCGCCAACGCACCCGGGGCATGCGCTGGGTCAAGATCATCGCGCAGATCTCGCCGGAAGGTCACCCGACACTGGAGGCGGCCGGACGGGAGCTGCAGGTCGCACTGCTCGGCGAGGTCCGCCGGACCTATCCGGAGGCCGACCCGGCCCGACTGGAACGGCGCTGGGCGATCTCGGTGACGAGCTTCCTGCAATCCCTGAGCCGCGCCGACGAGTGGCGCCGGGACGGCGGCCGCCTGTCCCCCGACGAGCTCGCCTCGTTCCACGAGGACCTGGTCGTCTTCGTGGTCGGCGGACTCGAACGGCTGCTCGCCAGCTGAACCCGACCCCACCCACACCCGGCCCCTGACCGCCGGCACATTCGGATCATCTGATCCAGAAACTAGAGTGACCGCTGAGCGGGATTTTTTTGGATCATCTGATCCAGTTAGGTGATAGGAATCGACCGAGCGCATGTGATGTCGCTCACGCCACGACCCTCGCCGTGTCACCAGTCGCCCGTCAGGAGATGACGCTCGTGTGGACCAGAGATTCCCTCGAATTCGGCGCGTTCCTCGCGCCCTACCACCCGCTCAACGCCGACCCCGCGCTGCAACTGCGCCGGGACATCGACCTCATGGAACACCTCGACCACCTCGGCTTCGCCGAGGCGTGGATGGGTGAGCACCACTCCACCGGGGCCGAGATCGTCCCGGCGCCCGACATGTTCATCGCCGCCGCGGCCGAACGCACCCAGCGGATCCGGTTCGGCACCGGCGTCACCTCGCTGCCCTACCACCATCCGCTCGTCACCGCGGACCGCATCACCCAGCTGGACCTGCAGACCCGCGGGCGCCTGATCTTCGGGACCGGCCCGGGCAAGATCCCGCTCGACGCGCACATGATGGGCATCGACCCGTCCGACCAGCGCCGCATGCAGGGCGAGGCGCTCGAGGCGATCCTGCCGCTGCTGCGGGGGGAGGTGGTGAACATGGAGACCGACTGGTTCACGCTGCGCGACGCGCGCGCCCAGCTGCCCACCTACGACCCGGCCGGCATCGAGATCGCGACCGCCTCGACCATCTCCCCCAACGGCTCGGTGCTCGCGGGCACCCACGGCCTGTCGCTGCTCTCGCTCGCGGCGAGCTCGCCGACCGGTTTCGAGGCGCTCGGCCGCAACTGGGAGATCTACGAGCAGGTCTCGGCCGAACACGGCCACGTCGCGGACCGCTCCACCTGGCGCGTGGTCAACCCGATGTTCCTCGCCGAGACCCGCGCGGACGCCGAACGCGCCGTCGGCCGCCGGATCGGCTCGATGGCCGCCTACGTCAACCGGCAGACCGGGCAGAACCCGGAGTGGGCGCAGACCCCCAAGGGGATCGTCGACCAGTGGCGGGGCGACACCCTCGGCGAGTTCGGGCAGGCGATCATCGGCACCCCGGACGACGCCATCGCGCAGATCGAGCGGCTGATCGAGCAGACCGGCGGGTTCGGCACCCTGCTCGTCCTGCACGTGGACATGGCGAGCTGGGAGGACACCAAGCGCAGCTACGAGCTGTTCGCCTCCGAGGTGGTCCCGCACTTCAAGAACCGCAACGCCGGCCGCGAGGCCAGCCTGCAGTACGCGGCCGACAACCGCGACTACCTGATCGGCGGACTGATCGGCGCAATCACCAAGGCGCACACCGACTACTACGGCCAGCCCGCGGGAGCACAGGCATGAGGGCGGCGCAGTTCGCCGACGGCGCGTTCACGGTCACCGAGGTCCCGGGCCCGCCTGCCGTCGGCCCCGGTCAGGTCCGGATCGACGTCGTCGCCTGCGGCATCTGCGGCAGCGACCTGAGCATGTCCAAGGACCCCTGCCGGTTCGTCCACGTCGCGGAGAGCGCGGGCTACCCGCTGGCCACGTTCGACACCGACCGCCCCGTCGTGCTCGGTCACGAGTACGCGGGCACCGTCGCCGAGATCGGGTCGGCCGTCACCGAGTTCGCCGTCGGTGACCGGGTCGCCGGCATCGGGCTCGCGACCGACACCGCCACCGGCATCCCGAAGATCATCGGCTACTCCAACGAGTACCACGGCGCCTTCGGCGAGCACATCGTCGTCGACGCCTTCTGGGTCCGCCGGGTCCCCGAGGGACTCTCGCTCGAGCACGCCACCCTCGCCGAGCCGCTGCACGTCGGCGAGATGCACATGCAGCAGTCCGGTCTCACCGCCGCGGACTCGGCGCTGGTGATCGGCTGCGGCACCATCGGGCTCGGCGCCGTCGTGGCCGCCAAGGCCCGCGGGGCTCGGCTGGTGATCGCGTCCGAGCCGTCACCGAAACGTCGCGAACTGGCCGCGAAGATGGGCGCCGACATCGTCGTCGACCCGAACGAGCAGGACCCGATCGAGCTGTGGAACCGGATGGTCGCCGAGGGCAACACCCTCGTCGGGCAGGCGGGCGCGGGCATCCTGATCGCCTACGAGTGCAGCGGCCGCGCCGGGGTCCTGGGCACCCTGATGCACACGCTGCCGTTCAACTCGCGGATCCAGGTGCTGGCGGCGCCGTTCGGGGACGAGACGATCATCCCCGTGGTCGGGCAGTTCCGCCGGATCGCGATCAACTTCGGGCACGGCCCGTACGAGGACGCCTACGACATCACGCTGCGGCGCCTGGCCGACGGCGAGATCGACGCGGACGCGATCATCACGGGGCGGGTGGGGCTGGACGGGGTCGCGGACGCGTTCACCGCGCTGCGCAGCCCCGACGAGCACGTCAAGATCCTGGTCCTGCCCTAGGCGGCTCCGCCGCTCGTGCGCGGTTGACGGCTCCGAAGGACCCGTCAACCGCGCACGAGTGCGCAGCGCCTAGTCGAAGGAGGGGTCCTCGGTCCGGGTGCGCTTGAGCTCGAAGAAGTGCGGGTACGACGCCAGCGCGACGGTGCCGTCCCAGACCTTGCCCGCGTCCTCGCCGCGCGGGATGCGCGAGAGCACGGGCCCGAAGAACGCGACGCCGTTGACGTGGATGGTCGGGGTGCCGACGTCGGGGCCGACGGCGTCCATGCCCGCCTTGTGGCTGGCGCGCAGTTCCTCGTCGTAGTCGCCCGACTCGGCCGCCGCGGCCAGTTCCGCGGGCAGGCCGACCTCCTCGAGCGCCTCCGCGATGACGACGGGCAGATCCTTGTTGCCCTGGTCGTGGATGCGCGTGCCCATCGCCGTGTAGAGCGGCAGCAGCACCTTGTCGCCGTGGTCGCGGGCCGCGGCGATCGCCACCCGGACCGGCCCCCACGCGCGCGCCATCAGTTCCTGGTACTCCTCGGGCAGGTCGCGGCCCTCGTTGAGCACGGCCAGGCTCATCACGTGGAAGTTGGCGTCGATGTCGCGGACCTTCTCGACCTCGAGGATCCAACGCGAGGTGATCCAGCACCACGGGCAGAGCGGGTCGAACCAAAAGTCGGCGGTGTCCTTGGCGGTCACGGGCTGGTCTCCTGTCAGCTGCATCGTCGGGGCGAACCACCCCGACGCGGATCGGTACGAACTCGAGACACGGGTCTCCTGCCATGCCAACCTGCCACGGCCCCGATTCCTTCCCGCGCCACCGGGTGCGCCGCTCTCGGTCCGCGGACCGCCCACGGGCAGTAGGGTCGGGACGAAGACCCGTTCGGATCCGATCGTTCGCCAGCACCTGGGGAAACGGAGCGTGACGCGATGTCGTCGAACCGCACATTTGTCATCGTCGGCGGCGGCCTGGCCGGCGCGAAGACGGCGGAAGCCCTCCGTGAGAAGGACTTCGACGGGTCGATCGTGCTGCTGAGCGAGGAGGACCACCTCCCCTACGAACGTCCGCCGCTGTCCAAGGAACACATGGCGGGCAAGAAGTCCCTCGCGGAGTTCACCGTCCACCACGGCGACTGGTACCGCGACCACCACGTCGACCTGCGGCTCGGCACCACGGCCACCGCCCTGGACCGCGACGCCCACCTGGTCACCCTCCCCGACGGCTCGACGCTGGGCTACGACAAGCTCGCGCTGGCCACCGGGTCCCGCTCCCGGCGCCCCCCGATCCCGGGCGCCGACGCCGACGGAGTCCACTTCCTGCGCACCGTCGAGGAGTCCGACGCCCTGCTCGACGCCCTGTCCCCCGGCGCACGGCTGGTGGTGATCGGCGCGGGCTGGATCGGGCTCGAGGTCACCGCCGTCGCCCGCGACCGTGGCGTGATCGTCACCGTCCTCGAGGCGGCCGAACTGCCGTTGCTCGCCGCCCTGGGCGCCGAGATGGGCACCGTGTTCGCCGAAATGCACCGCGAGCACGGCGTCGACCTCCGGTTCCAGGCCCGGGTCGAGGAGATCACCACCGCCGACGGCCGGGCCACGGGCGTACGGCTGGCCTCCGGTGACGTGCTGGCCGCCGACGCGGTCCTCGTCGCCGTGGGCGCGCAACCGAACATCGAACTGGCCGAGTCGGCCGGACTGACGATGGACGGCGGCGTGGTCGTCGACTCCGCGCTGCGGACCAGCGACCCGGACATCGTCGCGGTCGGCGACATCGCCGCGCAATTCCACCCGGTGCTCGACACCCGAATCCGCGTGGAGCACTGGGCCAATGCGCTCAACCAGCCGGCGGCGGCCGCAGCGACCATGCTCGGTCACCCCACCGACTACACGAACCTGCCGTATTTCTTCACCGACCAGTACGACCTCGGCATGGAGTACGTCGGCTACGCACCCCACTACGCCCGGATCGTGGTGCGCGGCGACGTCGCCCGACGCGAGTTCGTCGCGTTCTGGCTCGACGGCGACCATCGGGTCCTGGCCGCGATGAACGTCAACGTCTGGGATGTCGGCGACGTGGTGCGGGCCCTGATCCTCGGCCGGATGCCGGTCGACCCGGTGGCGCTGTCCGATCCGAACGTGCCGCTCACCGAGGTCGCCGCCTGAGAGTCGGTGCGAGCGGTCGTGGGGTCGGGCACGTCGTGATGGGATGGAGGCGTACACCTTTCCCGACCCCGAGGAGCGTCCGACGTGGCCCCACCGAACCTGACCCGCGACCAGGCAGCGCAGCGCGCGGAGCTGTTGACGGTCGACAACTACCGCATCGAACTGGACCTGACCGACGGCAACGGGGCCCCGGGCGAGCACACCTTCCGCTCCCGCACCACTGTCACCTTCGACGCGAAGGCCGGCGGCTCGACGTTCGTGGACCTCATCGCCCAGACCGTGCACGGCGCCACCCTCAACGGGCGCGCGGTGGACGTGAGCGGGTACGACGAGTCCACCGGCATCACGCTGACGGACCTGGCCGAGCGCAACGAGCTGACCGTGGAGGCCGACTGCGTCTACTCGCACACCGGTGAGGGCCTGCACCGCTTCGTCGACCCCACCGACCAGTCCGTCTACCTGTACTCGCAGTTCGAGACGGCCGACGCCAAGCGGATGTTCGCCTGCTTCGACCAGCCGGACCTCAAGGCCACCTTCGACGTTCGGGTCACCGCGCCCACCGAGTGGCAGGTGATCTCCAACTCCGCCGTGGTCGAGACCCTGGCCGCGGCACCCGGCGAGCACCACTTCCGCACCACGCCGAGGATGAGCACCTACCTGGTCGCCCTGATCGCCGGCCCGTACGCGCAGTGGAGCGACAGCTACTCCGACGAGCACGGCCACGTCCCGCTGGGCATCTTCTGCCGCGCCTCGCTCGCCGAGCACATGGACGCCGAGCGGTTGTTCACCGAGACCAAGCAGGGTTTCGAGTTCTACCACCGCAACTTCGGGGTGCCGTACGCGTTCGGCAAGTACGACCAGTTGTTCGTGCCCGAGTTCAACGCGGGCGCAATGGAGAACGCCGGCGCCGTGACCTTCCTGGAGGACTACGTCTTCCGGTCCAAGGTCACCCGGGCGTCGTACGAACGGCGCGCGGAGACGGTGCTGCACGAGATGGCGCACATGTGGTTCGGCGACCTGGTGACCATGACCTGGTGGGACGACCTGTGGCTCAACGAGTCGTTCGCGACCTTCGCCTCGGTGCTGTGCCAGAGCGAGGCCACCGAGTACACCAACGCCTGGACGACCTTCGCGAACGTGGAGAAGTCCTGGGCGTACCGGCA
Source organism: Rhodococcus sp. P4_F5 (assembly GCF_056401315.1). Classification (NCBI taxonomy): domain Bacteria; kingdom Bacillati; phylum Actinomycetota; class Actinomycetes; order Mycobacteriales; family Nocardiaceae; genus Rhodococcus; species Rhodococcus sp. P4_F5. The sequence goes on from NZ_JBFUJP010000054.1 coordinate 21,175, forward strand.
GGACCAGCTGCCCTCGACGCACCCGATCGCCGCCGACATCCCGGACCTGGCCGCCGTGGAGGTGAACTTCGACGGCATCACCTACGCCAAGGGCGCCAGCGTGCTCAAGCAGCTGGTCGCGTACGTCGGCCTGGAGCCGTTCCTGGCCGGCCTGCGCGCCTACTTCGCCGAGCACGCCTTCGGCAACGCCACCTTCGACGACCTGCTCGCGGCGCTCGAGAAGTCCTCGGGCCGCGACCTGTCCGAGTGGGGCGCGCAGTGGCTCAAGACCACCGGCCTGAACATCCTGCGGCCGGAGTTCACCGTCGACGAGCAGGGCCGGTTCACCTCGTTCGCGGTGCTGCAGGACGGCGCCGCGCCGGGTGCGGGCGAGACCCGGGTGCACCGGCTGGCCGTCGGCATCTACGACGACTCGGACACCGGGAAGCTGGTCCGGACCGAACGCATCGAGCTGGACGTCGAGGGCCCGCGCACCGAGGTGCCGGAGCTGGTCGGCGTCGCCCGCGGCAAGCTGATCCTGGTCAACGACGACGACCTCACCTACTGCTCGGTGCGCCTCGACGCCGAGTCGCTGTCCACCCTGATCGAGCGGATCGGCGACATCGCCGACCCCCTGCCCCGCACCCTCGCCTGGTCCGCGGCCTGGGAGATGACCCGGCAGGCCGAGCTCAAGGCCCGGGACTTCGTGGCGCTGGTACAGCGCGGCATCGCCGCCGAGACCGAGGTCGGCGTCGTGCAGCGGCTGCTGATGCAGGCGCACACCGCGCTGAGCAGCTACGCCGAGCCGGACTGGGCCGCCGAGACCGGCTGGCCCGGCTTCGCGAACCGGCTGCTGGAACTGGCCCGCGAGGCCGAGGCGGGCTCCGACCACCAGCTCGCGTTCGTCAACGCGCTGACCGGCGCGCAGCTGTCCGCCTGGCACACCGAGGTGCTGACGGAACTGCTCGACGCGGACCCGGCCAGCCTCGGCCTGCCGGGCCTGACGGTGGACACCGACCTGCGCTGGCGGCTGGTGCACGCGCTGGCCGCGGCCGGCGAGGTGGACGCGGAGTCGGTGGCGTCGCCTTTCATCGACGCCGAGGCGCAGCGTGACCCGACCGCGGCCGGGTCACGTCATGCGGCCGCCGCGCGGGCGTTGCGGCCGCAGGCGGAGGCCAAGGCGCTGGCATGGGCGACGGTCGTCGACGACGACTCGGTCCCGAACATCACCGCCCGCGCCATCATCGGCGGGTTCGCCGGACCGGGGCAGGACGCGGTGCTCGAGCCGTACCTGACCCGCTACTTCGCGGACATCCCCGGCGTGTGGGAACGACGCTCGAGTGAGGTCGCGCAGACGGTGGTGATCGGTCTGTACCCGGCGTGGGCGATCAGCGAGGCGGCGGTCGCCGCGGCGGACGAGTTCCTCGCCGGTGAGCACCCGCCGGCGCTGCGGCGGCTGGTGGTCGAGGGCCGGGCCGGGATCGTGCGGTCGCTCGCGGCGCGGGCGTTCGACGCCGGCTGACCCCACAGACGCCAGTGACCGAATGTCGCATTCGTTCAGCTCAGCTGAATGAATGCGACATTCGGTCACATGGGGGTGGGGACTGAACGTCCCCGCCAGCTCAAAGAACTACGGGCGGGCGATGGCCGCGCTCATCACGCGGATCGCGCTGATCAGGCCGTCGATCAGGTCGGCCTCGCCGAACGAGGAGACCGCCGCGGTCACGCCGAGCTGCGCGACCCGGTCGGTGACCCGGTCTGCCACGGCCTTGCCCGAACGGATCTCCACGGCGCGCTGGTTCGGCGACACCGCGATGAGCACCGAACGCTCGGCCTCGGGCGTCGTCGGGAACAGCTCCTCCGCGCCGGCCGCCGGGTCGTCGCCGAGCGGGCCGATGTACGCGTTGAAACGCACCTTGGTCGCGCGGGTCGCGTCGGTCATGGCGTCGTCGAGCGCCACCAGCTCGTCCACGGTGAACGGCAGGTCGTCGTACGGCTCGCCGATGCGGTGCACCGACGAGACGCGACCACTGGCGGTCAACACGGACCCCACCGGGAGGTCGGCCTCGATCACTGCCGGGAAACGGTTACCACCTGCCACTTGCCGTACCTCCGATCAGATCTGCGGAACCGGCCTCGATGGCCGCATGTCCACCGTGGTGACCGGCAACGGTCACCTCGTCGACTGCGGACCACAACACCGGCTTGTGCGTCCATTCCTTGTCCAGCGAGTAGTGCTCGGGCGTCGTGCCCGCCACCGGCTTGGCAAGGTAGGACAGTCCCGCGATGATCGCCGTGATGACCACGGGGATCGCTACGAAGATCAGCACTGTCTCAAGAATGCTCACGAGGCAAACGGTAGCCCAGTCGGCGGCAATTCGTACCGTCGGGGCCAACTCCGCGCGAGCCGCCTACGCCGCGCCCTCACCCAGGTAGCGCAACCACACCGGGTCGAGCTCCTTGTTGTCCGCGAGCAACCGCCAGTGCTGCCCCTTCGGCGGCACCAATGTGGCTCGCAGCGTCCAGCCGAGCTCGCTGAGCAGCTTGTCGGCCTTGCGGTGGTTGCACGGCGCGCAGCACGCGACGCAGTTCTCCCAGGAATGGCCGCCGCCTCGGCTGCGCGGGACCACGTGGTCGATGGTCTCGGCCTTGTCGCCGCAGTAGGCGCAGCGGAAGCGGTCCCGGTGCATCAGCGCGGCGCGGGTCAGGGGGATCCGGGCCCGGTACGGGACGCGCACGTAGGTGCGCAGCCGGATCACGGACGGCACCTGCAGCGAGTATGCGGCGGAGTGGATGACCTGGCCCAGCGGGTCCTCGTGGACGGCGTCGGCCTTGGCGCAGACCAGCAGGACGACGGCCCGACGGACGGGCAGTGCGGTGAGCGGTTCGTAGGTGGCGTTGAGCAGCAGCACCCGGCGTTTCACCCAGGTGGGTACCGCGTCCTCGCCCAGGTCCGAGGGTCTGGCGCCCTCGTTGATCAATTGCAGCGGAGAAGCCCCCGGTCCCCGTGACATGCGGGAAGCGGTGGGCTCGAGTTGTCGATGCGCGCGTGCGCCCTGTCGGTGCTTCATGCGACCTCCGGAAACAAGTGCCTCCAAGTTGACCACGGATGGCGGCCGTGCGCACGCCCATTTTTGACATCGGACACCGGACATCGGGTGAACACTGGGCAACGACCGTGTCACCGGCGCGGCACGTCACCACCACAATCCACACGTCACCACCACACCCCACGGGCCAGCGCTACGACCCATGGGCACTGGCTTCGACACCGCACCCGGTGGCAGGCACAATGGTGACGCCATGACTGAACCCGAGATGAGCTTCTACGACGCAGTCGGCGGTGCCGAGACGTTCCGCCGGCTCACCGCCCGGTTCTACGAGGAGGTGGCCAAGGACGAGATCGTCCGGCCGCTGTACCCGGAAGAGGACCTCGGCCCCGCCGAGCGCCGCATGCGGTTGTTCCTCGAGCAGTACTGGGGCGGCCCGCGCACCTACTCCGACGAGCGTGGCCACCCGCGGCTGCGGCTGCGCCACCAGCCGTTCCGGATCGGCCCGATCGAGCGGGACGCCTGGCTGCGGTGCATGCACGTCGCGATCGCGTCGATCGAGCCGGAGATCCTCGACGACGCGCACCGCCGCGCCCTCACCGACTACATGGACATGGCGGCTGCGTCGATGGTGAACGCGCCGATCTGACCGACTACGCCCTGCGCGGTGCCGCTCGGGTCGTGGCGGCAGCGGGTGTTTGGCACTATGTGAACCTGTGAGCACCGAGGAGAACGCGCCGCAGGCGGCAGAACCGTGGTGGACGAATGCGGTGTTCTACCAGATCTACCCGCGCTCGTTCTCCGACTCGAACGGCGACGGGGTCGGTGACCTGGGCGGCGTCCGGGAGCGGCTCGGCTACCTCGAACTGCTCGGTGTCGACGCCCTCTGGCTGAGCCCGGTGATGCGCTCGCCGATGGCCGACCACGGCTACGACGTCTCCGACCCCCGCGACATCGACCCGCTGTTCGGCGACCTGGACGTCATGACGGCGCTCGTCGAGGAGGCGCACGCCCGCAAGATCAAGGTCACCATGGACCTGGTGCCCAACCACACCAGCTCCGAGCACCCGTGGTTCCGGGCGGCGCTGGCTGCCGCCCCGGGCAGCCCGGAGCGTGCCCGCTACCTGTTCCGCGACGGCCGCGGCCCGGACGGCGCCGAGCCGCCGAACAACTGGCCGAGCATCTTCGGCGGCCCGGCCTGGACCCGGGTCACCGAGGCCGACGGCTCGCCCGGCCAGTGGTACCTGCACATCTTCGCCCGCGAACAGCCCGACCTGAACTGGGCCAACCCGGAGGTCGCGGAGGACCTGGCGAAGACCCTGCGGTTCTGGCTGGACCGCGGCGTGGACGGCTTCCGCATCGACGTCGCGCACGGCATGGCCAAGCCCGAGGGCCTGCCGGACCACGACTGGGACACCAACCGGCTGATGCGCAACGACGACGACGATCCGCGGTTCAACAACCCCGGCGTCCACGAGATCCACCGCGGGCTACGCAAGGTGATGGACGAGTACCCGGGCACGGTGGCCGTCGGCGAGATCTGGGTCCGCGACAACGAGCGGTTCGGCCAGTACATCCGCCCGGACGAGCTCCACCTGGGCTTCAACTTCCGGCTCGCCGAGGCCGAGTTCGGCGCCGAGCCGGTGCGGGCGGCGATCGAGAACTCGATGGCCGCGGTCGCCGGCGTCGGCGGCACGCCCACCTGGACGCTGTCCAACCACGACGTCGAACGCGAGGTCACCCGCTACGGCGGCGGCCGGGTCGGCACGGACCGGGCGCGGGCGATGGCACTGGTCGAACTGGCGCTGCCGGGTGCCACGTTCGTCTACAACGGGGCGGAGCTGGGACTGCCGAACGTGGAGCTGCCCGACGCGGCACTGCAGGACCCGGTCTGGGAACGGTCCGGGCACACCGAGCGCGGCCGGGACGGCTGCCGGGTGCCGCTGCCCTGGGAGGGCGGCGCACCGCCGTTCGGGTTCACCTCCGGCGCCTCGCCGTGGCTGCCGATGCCGCCCGAGTGGGCCCCGCTCACCGTCGAGGCCCAGCTCGAGGACCTGGGATCGATGCTGACGCTCTACCGCACCGCGCTGGACCTGCGGGCCACCCGCCCGGAGTTCAGCGGAGCCGAGATCGACTGGTACGGAAGCCCTCCCAGCTGCCTGGCGTTCCGTCGGCGCGGCGGACTCATCTGCGCACTCAACGCCTCCGACGCGCCCATCCCGATGCCGCCGGGCGAGGTACTGCTCGCCAGTGTCCCGCTGACCGCCGGCGAGCTCCCGCCGAACGCGGCGGTCTGGCTGGTCTGAGACGCCGGCCCCGGACCTGGCCGGGCTGGGGAGCCCGGCCAGGTCGGTCGGGTGCGGTCAGATGACGGTCAGCGGCAGCGATCCGCCGCGCCGGGCGAACACCGAACCGAAGCGGGCATCGAGCCGGAGCCAGCCCTTGGTCACCCGGATCCGCACCGTCTCGTCCGCGTCGATCCGCGCCAGGTCGGCGTCCAACGCCAGCGGCGCCGCACCGGCGTGCGGGATGAATCCCATTGCCGCCAATGCGAACACCGTACGCATCGATACCGCGACCTGCTCCCCCGCGCCGTCGACGGTGAGTACCTCCTGCGCGAGCAGGGACGCGGGCGGCCCCTGGCTGCTGCCGAAGTCCTTGGCCACCGCCACGCCCTGCTGCGCCAACTCCACGAGCACTCGTGCCGGCACGTCGTCGACGTGCACGAATCCCTCGACCGGCGGCAACGCACCCTGCCAGGCCGAGTCCATCGAGAAACCCGGGTCGACGTCGGCACCCGTCGCCTCGGTCAGCGCGCGCAGCAGCGCGTCACCGGCCGCCGTGGTGTCTGCGGGTGCGACCCGTCCGGACACCACCCGCGCCGCGAGGGCATCGAAACCCGTTGTCGCCCAGGCCTCCAACATATCCTCGCCGCGCTGGCGCAGTCGCACGACCACGGCCTCGTCCAACCTGATCGCCCGGGCGAGGAAGGTCGCGAGGTTCTCCCGCTCACCCCGGTCCGGGACGGTCAGGCCGCGTTCATGCACGCTTCCAGCTCTCCAGGTAGCCGCGCTCGCCGGCGGTGAGCCGACGCAGGCGCTGGGTGTCGATGTCGAACGCCGCAATCTGGGTGGACGCCACGATCGCCGGCGCCGACGCCGGGTCGGCGCCGCCCGCCCGCACCTCGTACCCGATGGTGAAGTCGACCGCGCGCACCGACTCGATCCACATCAACACGTCGAGTGGGCCGTCGTCGTGCCGCAACTGGCCGCGGTAACGCACGTGGAGGTCCGCGATCACCGCGCCCTCCCGCAGTGACACCGTCGGCCGCCCCTCCTCGAACAGCCAGGGGATGCGGGCCTCCTCGAGCAGCGTCACCATGCGGGCGTGGTTGATGTGCTGGAAGACGTCCATGTCGGACCACCGCACCCCGACCTTCGTGTGGAAGCCCAACGCTCCCTCCGTCGTGGTGCCTACAGCCTCGACAGTCATCGAGTTCCTTCCGATCGGGTGCCCGCTCCGCGCACCATGCTCCGTACCTGACGCGCCGCCACCGAGAGCGTCGCCAGGTCCAGCGTCCCAGACTCGATGATCTCGGTGAGCGCGGCCCGTGCCCTGGCGAGCCGCGACGAATTCGTGGACTCCCAGTCCGCGATCTTCTCGGCCGCGCTCTCGTCCGGTTCGCCAGCGACGAGTACGTCCATGGTCAGCGACCGCAACGAACCGTACAGGTCGTCGCGCAACGCCAGCCGGGCCAGCGAGTGCCACCGGTCGCCGCGTTCGAGACCCGATACGGCCGTGAGCAGTTCGTCGATCCCGAGGTGCTCGTCGAGCGCGTAGTACAGCTGCCCGACCTCGTCGTGCTCACGTTCGGTGATGTCCGCGATGTCGATGATGTCGAGCACCGGGAACACGTCGAGCAGCCGGTACACCCGCTCCGCCAGCTCGTGCGGGCAGCCCCGCTCGATCACTCCCGCCATCCGGGCGTCGAGGTAGGTCACGTGGTGCCCGGTCAGCCAGCCCGCGATCCGCGGGGTCAGCGCCCGCACCCGCGCGGCGTACCGGTTGATCTCGGCGCCGACGGCCACCGGCTGCGGACGGTTGGACAGCAGCCAGCGTGAGGCCCGGTCGAGCAGCCGGCACGACTCCAGGGTCAGCTCGTCGCTGACAGTGGAATCGACCGGCGCCGAGCCGATCTCGACCCACACCGCACGCAGGTCGAAGATCTCGGCGGCGGCGCTGAAGGCCCGGGTGGCGTCGGTGCTGTTGGCCCCGGCCTCCTCGCGGAGCCGGTACACGTAGCTGATGCCGCCCCGGTCGACGGTCTCGTTGGCCAGCAGGGTGGCCACGATCTGCCGCCGCAGCCGGTGCCCCCGGATCTGCGCGGCGAACCGGTCCCGCAACGGGACCGGGAAGTACCGGGGCAGGCGGCCGGCGTAGGTGTCGCTGTCGGGAAGCTCGCTGGCGAGCAGGTCGTCCTTGAGCTCGAGCTTCACATGGGCCAGCAGGGTGGCCAGTTCCGGTGAGGTGAGACCGATCCCGGCGATGCGGCGTCGGGCGATCTCCGCGGTCGTGGGCAGCGCCTCGAGCTCCCGGTCCAGGCCCCGCTTGCTCTCCAGCCGATCGATCAGGCGCTCGTGCACCGAGAGCATCAACGGCGCGTCCGCCCGAGAKGCCCCCATCAACTCGTTCTGCAGGACGTTGTCGGCGAGCACCAGCCGGGTGACCTCGTCGGTCATCGAGGCGAGCAGCTCGTTGCGCTCCTGCCTCGGCAGCGCGCCGGTGTGGACGGCCGCGTCCAGCAGGATCTTGATGTTCACCTCGTGGTCGGAGCAGTCCACGCCCGCGGAGTTGTCCACCGCATCGGTGTTGATCCGGCCGCCGGCCAGGTCGTACTCGATGCGCCCGCGCGAGGTGAACCCGAGGTTGCCGCCCTCACCCACCACCCGCGCCCGCAGCTCGCCGCCGTCGACCCGGACCCCGTCGTTCGACTTGTCCCCCACCTGCGCGTCGGTCTCGTCGGCCGCCTTGACGTAGGTCCCGATACCGCCGTTCCACAACAGGTCCACCGGAGCCCGCAGGATCGCGCGCACCAGTTCGGGCGGGGACAGCTCGACCACCTCGTCGTCCAGTCCGAGCACCGCGCGCGCCTCGGCACTGATCGGGACCGACTTGCGGGTGCGTTCCCAGACCCCACCGCCCGCACCGATCAGCGAGGGGTCGTAGTCCGCCCACGAGGACCGCGGCAATCCGAACAGCCGCTGCCGCTCGGCAAAGGAGCTCTCCGCCACCGGGTTCGGGTCCAGGAAGATGTGCCGGTGGTCGAACGCCGCGACCAGGCGGATGTGCCGGCTGAGCAGCATCCCGTTCCCGAACACGTCGCCGCTCATGTCACCGATGCCGGCCACCGTGAAGTCCTCGGCGGCGGTGTCGAGCCCCAACTCCCGGAAGTGCCGCTTGACCGACTCCCAGGCGCCCCGTGCGGTGATGCCCATCGCCTTGTGGTCGTACCCGACCGAGCCGCCCGAGGCGAACGCGTCGCCGAGCCAGTAATCGTACTGCGCCGCAACGTCGTTGGCAAGATCGGAGAACGCCGCGGTCCCCTTGTCGGCCGCCACCACCAGGTAGGTGTCGTCGCCGTCGCGCCGCACCACCCGCGGTGCGGGCAGCACCGCGCCGCTCGCCCGATCGACGTTGTCGGTGACGTCGAGCAGTCCGGAGACGAACAGCCGGTAGCACGCCTGCCCCTCGGCGAGGGCCGCCTGCCGGTCCACCCCGGCGTCCCCGGTGGGCGCGGGCGGACGCTTCACCACGAACCCGCCCTTCGCGCCGACGGGCACGATCACCGCGTTCTTCACCGCCTGCGCCTTGACCAGCCCGAGCACCTCGGTGCGGAAGTCCTCCCGGCGGTCGGACCAGCGCAGCCCGCCGCGGGCCACCGGGCCGAACCGCAGGTGCACGCCCTCGACCCGCGGCGAGTAGACGAACACCTCGAAACGCGGACGCGGCCTGGGCAGGTCGGCGATCCGGCTCGGATCGAGCTTGAACACCAGGACGTCCCGGTACGCGGCGTCGGCGTCGGTGACGTAGGCGTTGGTACGCAGCGTCGCCAGGACCAGCCCGAGCATGCCGCGCAGGATCCGGTCCTCGTCGAGGCTGAGCACGGCGTCGATCCGGGACCGCAGTTCGGCGACCAGGGTCTCGGCGCGGTCCGCGGACGCCACGTCGGGGTCGAAGATCGCACAGAACAACTCGCTGAGCAGTCTGGTGGTGTGAGCGTGGTCGACCAGCACTCCCTCGATGTGGAACTGGCTGTACGGGAACCTGGCCTGCCGCAGGTACTTTGCGTATGCCCGCAGTACCACCGCCTGCCGCCACTCGAGGCCCGACCGCAGCACCAACTCGTTGAACCGGTCCGGCTCGGACCGACCCTGCCAGACCGCGGTGAACGCCTCGGTGAAGCGTCGCTGCAACTCGCGGGCCGCCACCGACTCGTCCAGGTCGTCGGCCTCGTCGAGTTCCCGGTCCAGGTCTTCCTCCACCGACGAGTCGATCAGTTCCGGGGCCGCAGACAGACCGAAATCGTAGATCCAGCAGCGTATTCCGTCGGGCCGGGTCACCTCGTAGGGTCGCTCGTCGATCACCTCGACGCCGAGGGACTGGAGCACCGGCAGCACCTGGCTCAGGGACACCCCGTCCCCGCCCGCGATGTACAGCGTGAACCGCCACTGGCCGGGCGCGGCGTTGCGCCGGCGGTAGAGCTGCAGGTCGATCGCGTCCCCCGTCAGCGCCTCGAGTCGGACGATGTCGTGGGTCGCCCGGGCCTGGTCGAAGTCCTCCTTGTAGCCCTCGGGCAGAGCCGTCGCGTACCGCTGAGCGGTCAGCGTCGTCACCCGCGGCTCGTCCACCGTCGCGTCCATCAGGTCGTCGTCCCAGGCCCGCGTCGCCGCCGCGAGCAGGCCCTCGATGCGTTCCCGATTCCTTGCCGAGACATCCACCGCCGCACCGTCTTCCATGGTCCGGCGGATCGTGAAGTGCACCATCGCGAGGTCGGACTCGGTGACCCGCACGCTGTACTCGAGGCTGGCGCCGCGCAGCTCGCGCATCAGGATCGACTGCATCGCCAGGCGGGCCCGGGTGTTGTACCGGTCCCGGGACAGGTACACCAGCGCCGAGGTGAAGTGTCCGTAGCGGTCGTCGCGCAGGAACAGCCGCGCCTGCCGGCGCACGCCGATGGCCAGCACCGACAGCACCGTCTCGTACAGCGTGTCCTCGTCGCTGGCGAACAGCTCCGCGCGAGGAAAGGACTGGATCACCTCGAGCATCGCCTGACCGGAGAACGAGTGCAGGTCGAAGCCGGCCCGCTCGATCACCGAGTGGGCCCGCCGGGCGATCACCGGGATGTCGAGGATGTTCTCGTGCAACGCGGTGACCGTGAACACACCGAGGAAGCGGTGTTCGCCGACGGTCCGCCCGTCCTCCCCCAGCGCGGTGACCGCGACGAAGAACGGGTACACCGATCGGTGCACGGTCGCCGGGGCGGGCCCCTGCGAGAACATCAGCAGCGGGCGCTCCGGCCAGAGCACCGGCGCGGGCAGGTCGATGCCGTGGTCCGTGAGGGTGTGGGAGCCGAGCACTCCGAGTCCGCTGTCGGGGACGATGTGAGCCCGTGGGCGGCCGGTGCCGGTGGTGTCCTCGAACTCGTAGCGCCGGTAGCCGAGCAGGGCGAAGTTTCCGCCCGCGAGCCAGTGCAGCAGCTCCGCGCAGTCCCGGACCTCGTCCTCCGGGTACCGGCAGTCCTCGCGGTCCGCGTGAGCCTCGAGTTCCTCGGCGAGCGCGAGCTGGCTGTAGCGCATCGCATCGGTGTCCGCGATCACCTGACGGACGTCGAGCAACACGTCGTGGACCGCCTCGCCGATCTGCCCGAGCAGGGCCGCGTCCGTGGCGGGATGCAACTGCAGGTGCATCCACGACTCCGACCACAGCGACCCGTCCGTGCCGGAGTCGGAGCCCGCCTCCTCGGCGGTCGACGCGCCGTTGACCAGGACGTCTTCGAGGTCGCCGGCGGGGCCCCGTCGCACCCGCAGGACGGGATGCACGATCTCCACGACGGTGACGCCGAGCCTGGTGAGCAACGCGGTCACCGACTCGACCAGCATCGGCATGTCGTCGGTGGCGATCTGCACGGCCGGAGACCCGACCGCGGGGGTGAACACCCGGGACAGCGACTGGCCCGGCCGGCGGTGGCGCGCGAACATCAGATGCTCGCGGAACCCGCGCATCGCGTCGTCCGCGACCACGCCCCCGGTCCAGGCGAAATCGGTGTTGCGGAAGTAGGCGGCCGCCACCTCCTCCAGGTGGGAGACGAGGGCCGCGGGCAGGCTCATCGCCCACTGCTCGTCGAATCGATCTGCCGATACGGTCATCGCGGGCCACTCCCTGGTCGATGTGACAGGTGTGCTCCGCTGAGCCTAGCCGCGTCCGTGTCGCCCGACCGGGAACCGGTGGT